>DWXK01000009.1 GCA_019119205.1 Candidatus Mediterraneibacter intestinavium | reverse complement strand
CAGGAGGAGATCCCATGGCACAGGGTAAGATCAGTAAGAAACAGAAAGAAATTCTTGAATATATCAAATCGCAGATACTTGAGAGGGGCTATCCTCCTGCTGTGAGGGAGATTTGTGAAGCGGTGAATCTGAAGTCCACTTCCTCCGTACACTCCCACCTTGAGACACTTGAGAAGAATGGCTACATACACCGCGATCCGACGAAACCAAGGGCGATCGAGATCCTGGATGATACATTTAATCTGACACGCCGTGAGATGGTCAATGTTCCGATCGTGGGGCGTATTGCTGCAGGTGAGCCTATCCTCGCGCAGGAAAATGTAGAAAATTATTTTCCTGTCCCGACAGAGTTCATGCCGAACAATCAGACATTTCTTCTCAAAGTAAAGGGAGAAAGTATGATCAATGCGGGGATCCTGGACGGTGATATGGTCCTTGTTGAGCAGACCCCCTCTGCATCGAACGGTGATATGGTCGTTGCTCTTATCGAGGACGGGGCGACAGTTAAGACTTTTTATAAGGAAGAAGGAGTTTTCCGGCTCCAGCCTGAGAATGATTCAATGGATCCGATCATCGTACAGGAAGTTACGATACTCGGAAAAGTGATCGGTGTATTCCGTTTCTTTAAATGATATAACAGAGCAAAACTGCCGGCAGGTACCTCTCTCCTGCCGGCAGTTTCAATGTCTGCATATGTTTATCATATAAAATGCGATCCGCTTGAAGCAAGACCTTTGCAGTCTTACAGTTCGTCTATCGTGACGTCCTTTCCATCCTTCCAGATCCTCTCAAGATCGTAGAACAGCCTGTTTTCTTTGTCAAATACATGGACGATGATATCGCCGAAATCCAGCAGTACCCAGCTCCCGGAAGCCTGCCCTTCTCTCTGGCGGAGTGGATAACCTGCTTTGTGGAGTTCCTCTTCCACATTGTCTACCAGGGCACTCACCTGGCTGTCACTGTTACCGTTTGCGATGAGAAAATAATCTGCAAGCACGGAGATACCTGTAATGTCAATGATCTTGATGTCTTCGCCTTTTTTGTCGCTCAACGCATTGTAAGCGATCTTTGCCATTTCTTTTGACTGGTTCATATCACTACTCCTTTTTATAGAAATTATACGTTCTGATGGTCATAGGGTCAACCGCTTTTCCTCCATCCCGGAGATATCGGACTGTCCCGCCCGCTGAACGGCAGACAGCCTGGTCAATATCCTCGAACGCGAGAAACCTCACCTCATCCAGACCGGGGATCTCTGCGCGATTCGGCTCGATATAATCAGCGATATAAATGATCTTCTCCAGCATCGTCATATCCGGACGTCCGGTGGTATGATACGTGATCGCATCCAGCACAGCGGGATCTTTGATGCCGTATTCGTGCTCTGCAAGATATGCTCCCAGCTTCGCATGGACGAGGGCGGGCATGTCGATCTCAGAATCTGTCAGGCTGATGCCCTTTTTCCTGCACAGTTTGATCTGCTCTTTTGCGGGACAGAATTTCCCGCAGTCGTGGAGCAGCCCTGCCGTGAGCGCCTCCTGGATATCCTCACCGTACCGCATGGCAAGGGATGAGGCGGTATACATCACTCCGATAGTATGCTCAAAGCGGTCTTTCTTCAATTTTTTTGTGAGATCCTTTTTGATCTCAAGCAATTTCTCTGTCATGATAACCTTCACTGCTCTCTGTATAATCTGTGTTCTGTAATATACTCTCCCACTGCATCCGGCACCATATAGCGGACGCTGCGGCTGCCACCGACACGTTCCCGTATCGTTGTGGAAGAGATCTCTACCAGCGGCGCCTGGAGCAGTTCGATCCGTGCACCGTATCTTTCCCGCAGATATCCGATCTGGCGTTTCATCTCTTCTGCATCCTTATCATCCCGCATGGCTGCGAGGATCGTGCACGTGGGAAAGATCTCCCTGAAATACATCCATTTTTCAATGGAGAACAGGGAATCCGCTCCCAGGATAAAGAAAAACTCATCGTCCGGATAGAGCCTGTTGAACATCTGCATTGTCCTGTAGGTATAGGAATGAAAGTCTACCACCGCCTCACACAGGTTGATGCGGAAGTAGGGCACGCCCTCGATGGCTTTCTTTACCATCTCCACACGGTGGAACAGGGCGTCTTTCAGTTCCTTTTCATTTGATGCCGTATCCTTATGGGGAGGATTCCCGTTTGGCAGGAACCAGATCTCATCCAGCCCGAAATCTTCATATGCAAACTCTCCAAGAAGGAGATGCCCGATGTGGATCGGGTCAAAGGTCCCTCCCATGATTCCAATCTTCATAATCTAATTCCTCGCAATGCGATTCCGGATCTTCTCTGCGCAAGATCACGGAAGCACGATCTTTTTCTTGTCATCCTTGCCTTCTCTGTACAGAACGATCTTCTTTCCGATCACCTGCACGATCTCTGAGTGTGTCCTCTCCGCAATGATCTCAGCAAGTTCACGCGGATCGTCTGCGCAGTTCTGCAGCACGCTGATCTTGATCAGTTCCCGGGCAGCCAGTGCCTCGGAGATCGCCTCGGTGAGGCCGGGCGTCATGCTGGATTTTCCGATCTGAAAGATCGGTTCAGTGGTCATGGCAAGGCTTTTGAGATAAGCTCTCTGTTTTGTAGTCATATCCTCTTCTCCTGTCTCTGTCTATTCACGCGGCGCTGCCGTCCCGTCTCCGGAGCGTGCGCCTTATTTATAATAATCAAACTGCAGTCCATACATCTTTACAGTATCGCCTTCCTGGATACCGGCCGCTTCCAACTCATCAAGGATCCCGGTATCTTTGAGGAATTTCTGGAAAAATGCGAACCCTTTTTCTGAGTCGAGATTCGTGTATCCAAGCATCTTTTCGATCTTGGGTCCCTCGACAACGTATACTTCGCCTTCCTTCTCAACTGTATACGGAAGATCCTCGTAGATCAGTTCATCCTCCGGGAAGAATTCCTGTTCAAATACGACCGGAGTGTCATCCATTTTTCCAAGTTCTGAACTCACGTAGTAGAGAAGTTCGGAGATTCCTTTTCCGGATACACCGGAGATCGGAAATACACGTATCCCCTTCGGTTCAAATTCCTCTTTCAGTCTTTTGATCTGCTCATCGCTCCCGTCGTAGATCAGATCTGTTTTGTTTGCCGCGATGACCTGGGGACGCTTTGCGATCTCCGGATTATAATTCTCAAGTTCCGTGTTGATCTTATAGATATCGTCTACAGGATCACGCCCTTCACTGCCCGCCGCATCGACCACATGGATCATCATCTTTGTCCGCTCGATATGGCGGAGGAATTCATGGCCAAGCCCGACGCCTTCAGAAGCCCCTTCGATCAGCCCGGGGATATCCGCCATGACGAATCCCTTTGCCCCTTCCAGGTCCACTACACCCAGGTTCGGGTTCAGGGTGGTAAAATGATAGTTGGCGATCTTCGGCTCTGCATTGGTCACACGGGAAAGAAGGGTCGATTTACCGACATTGGGGAAGCCGATCAGGCCAACATCCGCGATCACTTTCAGCTCCAGGTTGACTTCCAGCTCTCTTGCCGGCTGTCCGGGCTGCGCGTATTTTGGCACCTGCATGGTGGCAGTCGCGAAATGCTGGTTCCCCAGCCCGCCTTTTCCCCCTTTGAGCACCACCTGTCTTTTGTTCTCTCCTGACATATCGGCGATCACCTTGCCGCTCGATGCTTCTTTGATGACGGTGCCTTCCGGGACATAGAGGACAAGATCCTTTCCGTCCTTTCCATGGCACCGGCGCTTTCCTCCCTGTTCGCCGTCTCCTGCCGCATATTTGCGTCTGTGGCGGTAATCTGCGAGGGTATTGAGCCCTTTGTCAACTTCGAAGATCAGGTCTCCGCCTTTTCCTCCGTCTCCGCCGTCGGGGCCGCCGTTCGGGACGTACAGTTCACGCCGGAAACTGCAGTGACCATCTCCGCCTTTTCCTGATCTGATATATATTTTTGCTCTGTCTGCAAACATAAATACTCCTTTTCAGCTAATGTCACAAAAGCCCCAGACCGAAAAGTCTGAGGCTTACTGATTATAATATACGAGTGAAAAGTTCCGACTCTGCTTTTCGCCTATATGTTACTCCGCTGCCGGATAGATAGAAACCTGTTTCTTATCTCTTCCTTTTCTTTCATATCTTACAACACCGTCTACAAGCGCAAACAGAGTGTCGTCTCCACCGCGTCCTACGTTCAGACCCGGATGGATCTTTGTGCCGCGCTGTCTGTAAAGGATGTTTCCAGCCTTGACAAACTGTCCGTCCGCTCTTTTTGCACCAAGTCTCTTCGCTTCGGAATCACGTCCGTTCTTTGTAGAACCAACTCCCTTTTTATGAGCGAAAAACTGAAGATTCATTTTCATCATGGTTCTTACACCTCCTTGAAAATTATGTCGATATATTCTTCGTGTTCACTGCTGTCTTCTATTTCTTCCAGACCAAGAATCATGGAATCCAGCAGAAGTCCGGCATCGTGGGATGGAGCTTCCGCAAACCGGAATGTGATGCTCCCGGAATCTTCGTCAGATACACAGCTTGTCTCGTCTTCGGTGAACTTCCCGATCGAATTGACCGTGGTGATCACCAGTGCAGAGACTGCCGCACAGACGATGTCGCTGCCCGCTTCGGCATATCCGGCGTGACCGGACACATCGAACCCCACATATTCATGCCTTCTGGTCTTATAAACGGTTACCCTGATCATCGTGACACAGGATTAAGCGTTGATCTTGTCGATCTTCACTGCTGTATACTGCTGTCTGTGTCCGTTTTTCTTATGGTATCCAGTTTTTCTCTTATACTTGTAGACAACGACTTTCTTTGCTTTGCCGTTTCCTACTACAGAAGCTGTGACTGTTGCGCCCTCGACTGTCGGGTTTCCGACTACGAGCTTGTCGTTGCTCACTGCAAGCACCTGGTCGAACGTATAAGTCTCTCCAGCTTCAACACCAAGTTTCTCCACTTTAATGATATCGCCTTCAGCTACTTTGTACTGTTTACCACCTGTTGCTATAATCGCGTACATATGGCACCTCCTATTATCATTACTCGCCAGTTGCGGTGTCTGCCTGAGCAGAACTTTAAAACCTCACTGTGCGGCATACTGTTGTAGTATAGCATATGACTTTTTGATAAGTCAATAGGGTTCATCACTTTTTTTGAGCTTTTCATAACAATATTCGATGATGCTCTTCCGGGTGATGATCCCGATGAACTTTTTCTGGTCGTCAACCACCGGCACGAAATTCTGGTTCATCGCCTTCTGGATCAGGTCCTCCATATCGGAATCTGCTGAGACAGCCTCATAATCTGCTCTTCTGGGGAAATCCTGTATGAAGATGTTCTCTGCTTCCTTAAGATTAAGGTTCGTATATTTCTTGATCCCCCAGAGCAGGTCTCCCTCGGTGATCGTACCTGTGTATTCCCCTTTTTTGTTCAGCATGGGGATCGATGCATATTTATGATACTCCATTGTCTCAAGAACCTGCCGGAGCGTGCTGTGATCATAGATATAAGCAACTTCGTTTTTCGGTTTCAAGAAGAACAGAATGTTCATTTTTTGTATCGTCCGCCTTTCTCGTCATGTATTCTGTATTGTGTTTTCCACCCGGACAGACTTACATGCCCGGTGCATTTTTACAGCTGTGTCAGGACAAAAATCTCGTACAGGGCACGGATCGCATTTTTGAAATCTTCGTGCCGGACGCCGACGATGATATTCAGTTCGCTGGATCCCTGGTCGATCATCTTGACATTGATATGTGCATGTGCCAGGGCGGAAAAGATACGTCCCGCTGTGCCGCGCGTAGACTTCATCCCTCTCCCAACGACCGCGATGAGTGCAAGGTCGGATTCCAGTTCGATATGATCCGGATTCACGGCTTTCGTGATATCAGCGAGGATCTTCTGCTCTTTTTCCTCAAATTCATTTTTATGCACAAAGATCGTCATCGTGTCGATGCCGGAAGGCATATGCTCGATCGACACCTGGTTCTCCTCGAATACCTGCAGCACTTTCCGGCAGAATCCGACCTCAGAGTTCATCATCGCCTTCTCGACTGTGATCGCAGCAAATCCGTCAGTCCCGGCGATTCCGGTGATCGTGTATTTGGATTTCCTGCAGGTGCTCTCAACGATCAGAGTCCCTTTATCTTCCGGCGCGTTTGTGTTCCTGATATTGATCGGGATGCCGGCTTTGCGTACCGGGAAGATCGCGTCTTCGTGGAGAACGCTGGCGCCCATGTAGGAGAGCTCGCGCAGTTCCTTGTATGTGATGATCTCGATGGATTTAGAATTCCGCACGATCCTGGGATCTGCGATGAGAAATCCGGACACGTCGGTCCAGTTCTCGTACAGGTCAGCGTGGACCGCAAGTGCCACCAGAGAACCGGTGATATCAGAGCCGCCTCTGGAAAAGGTCACTACAGTCCCGTCTTCCTTCGCTCCATAGAATCCCGGAATGACAGCCCTCTCAAGATCTGCCAGGCGGGCAGAGAGCAGTTCATCTGTGACCGCATCATCAAAGTTTCCGTCCTCATCGAAACGAACGACTTCCGCCGCATCTATAAAGGGGATCCCAAGATAGGCAGCCATGACCTTACCGTTCAGATATTCTCCGCGGGACGCAGCATAATCTTTTCCAACACCTTTTTTGAAATTTTCACTGATGACTGCAAAGTCCTCCTCCAGTGAAAAATCCAGGTTCAGACCGTCTATGATCTCCTGGTATCTCTCCTCGATCTTCTCCAGCTTCTCAGCAAATCCCTCTCCGCCTGCCGCTGCTTCATAACAGTCGTAGAGCATATCTGTGACTTTGATATCTTTCGGAAAACGTTTTCCGGGCGCAGACGGCACGACATATCTTCTTGCGCTGTCTTCGCGGATGATATCCCCTACTTTTTTGAACTGCTCGGCGCTTGCAAGGGAACTGCCGCCAAACTTGACAACTTTTTTCATCTTTTTTCTTCCTCCAAACCTTTTGTAATGATCCGTTCCATTATATATGTACGTTTTTACATCGGAATACTCTCTTCCGACACTCTCGGTTCACTATTATAACGCCTTTGAACGGTCTCGTAAAGAGGTTTTCGCACCTTCTTTCTGGTCACTTCAACAAGATTCAGGGGAGTGATATCGACCAGAGTTGCCTGGATTGGATCCTGTGCCAGGCAGCGTCGGAATTCTCTCAAAAGAGCGGCAGTATTTTCTTTATCTTCCAGATTGATAAAATCCACGATGATGATCCCCGAGAGATTTCTGAGCCGGATCTGATGGGCCGCCTCTCTCGCCGCCTCCAGGTTGATCTTCATGATCCCGGCTTCATTTTTTTCTTTTCCGATGCTCTTTCCGGAGTTCACATCGATCACGGTGAGCGCCTCCGTCGGCTGGATCACAAGATATCCTCCGTTTCGCAGCCATACCTTCTCGCGAAGGGCTTTCTCGAGGATCGTCTCTGTTCCATATCGTTTGCCGAGAGGAAAGTCCGGGTCGTCACAGAGACGGAGCATTCCCGCTCCGTCCGGAAATTCCGCTGTAAAAAAAGAGTGTATTCTTGCATACAATTCTGCATCTCCTATCACGATCTCGTCCAGCCCCTCTGTATATACGTTTTTAAGGTCTGTTATATAGGACGGCGGAGCTGACTTCAGGCAGGAAAAACAGGTTCTGGTCGGAGCCGCTGACGTGATCCTCTCATATTCCTCTTTCAATTTGCGGATCTCTTCTTCGACTTCCCGGATAGATACGTCTTTTGCATTCGTGCGCACGATGATACCGAACCGGTCATTCTGATAGGACTGCAGTTTTTCTCGGTACTCATCCCTCATCTTCCTGGGAAGTTTGGACGAGACGCCGATCCTGGTATTCCCGTGAGTCAGGACAGCGTACCGTCCTGTAAGGCTGATATTGCTCGTCACTGTCGGCGCTTTCGTCTTTACTGCCTCCCGGCTGATCTGTACTACCAATTCATCTCCGATGCAGAGAGGCTTTTTCCCTGTCTTTTCCGTAAAGATGGCATTCTCCGCATCTTTCATATCATAATAGCAGTTTACGCCGCTTTCGATCTCAATGAAAGCGGCGCCGATATTGCGGACGATATTCTTCACTTTTCCGATATAGATATCCCCGATCTTGTGGCCCTCTGTTCCCTTTTCATCCGAAGAGGCACAGTGGATCTCGACCACAATGTCATTTTCAAGGAGAAAAGTCCGAACCTGACCTTCGGTCTTTTCGATCAGAATCTTCCTCTTCATTCTCCGTCCCCCTCCATGTCCCATCCCAGGGACTCCAGTGTGACAAGTTCTTTCCCATCTTCGCCGTATGCGTACATCTCCAGCCGGCAGTAAGCGAACTTCGCATCTTCCTCTGCAAGCCCCAGAGACCGGCAGAAAGTGTCCATGACCAGATCCGGCTTCAGATTCTGTGAACTTCCCGCAGCGAGCTGGAGATAGATCCCTTCTTCGCGGAGTTCCCAGCGGAAGATCTGGGGACGGATGTCCACTTCTCTCTCGCTTCTCTTTGTCTGCTTTATCACTTTGATCTCGGGCTGCGCCATGAACTCCCGGAACTTTTCCTCCCATCCTTCCGGCATAGGACTTCCGCTGACGTCGACCAGATAATCCGCTCCGGCAAGGATCGTCATACCGGTCATCTTTTTCTCCTCGCGGATCTGTCGGAAACTTATGACCTCTATGCCTTCCACACAGGCTTCGTTCATCCTCCTTACAGCCTCCGCACTGTCGATCTGACGGGTAAGCTCGATATCAAAATATTCTCCCTCGCTCGAAAGTCCTATCCCCAGCGGGCTTGCAAAGGACATGATCATATGCGGGCTGAACCCGCCTGTAAATGCGATCGGTATCTCAGCTCTGCGCATGACCTTCTGGAAGAACCGCATGACATCAAGGTGCCCGATAAAACGGAGCGCACCGTATTTTTTAAACTTAATTCTCGCCTTCATAGCAGACACCTCCTCCGAATCCTGCGGCTCCGCAGCCGGAACACTGCATCCTGCAGTTCGGCGTCACAACGCCCTGCATCGCCCGTTCCCACTCTTTATATAAGAAAGTTTTCTTTACACCGGTATCGATAAAGTCCCAGGGGAAAAGTTCATCCGGTCTTCGCTCCCGCAGATTGTAAAATCCGATATCAACCCCTGTTTCCTCGAACGCCTGCATCCAGAGATCGTTGCGGAAGCTCTCTGTCCAGGAATCAAACAGGCATCCCAGACGGTAAGCGCGCTCGATCACCTTTGCGACATTCCGGTCACCTCTCGCCATAACGCCTTCCAGGACAGTCACCTGCGCGTCATGCCAGTTGTAACGCAGGCTTTTTCTGTTCAGCTGCTCCTGGAATTCCTGCTTTACAACAGAGGCACGCCTCATGTACTCTTCCGACGTACACATGGACGCCCACTGGAAGGGCGTGAACGGTTTCGGGACAAAGAAGGAAGAACTTGCAGTGATCTGACATTTCCCCTGCCTCTGATCCTTGGGGATCTCATAGTATCTGCGCGCCACCTTGTCAGAAAGACGGGCGATCTCTTTCATATCCTCTTCTGTCTCCGTTGGGAGTCCCAGCATAAAATAGAGTTTCACCTTTGTCCATCCGCCCTCAAAAGCCTGTCCGGCGCCTTCCAGGATATCCTCCTCGGTCAGCCCTTTGTTGATCACATCCCTCATCCTCTGGGAGCCGGCTTCCGGCGCGAACGTCAGGCTGCTCTTTCGCACATCCTGTACCTTGCTCATGACATCCAGCGAAAAGGCGTCGATGCGCAGAGATGGAAGGGAAATATTGATCCCCTGCTCTTTGAATTCATCGATCAGGAAAAGGACAAGTTCCTTCAGCTCCGAGTAGTCACTGGAACTCAGGGAACTTAAAGAGATCTCTTCATGTCCCGTGTTTTTCAGCATGGCGCGTGCGTATTCTTTCAGCCTCTCCACATCCCGTTCTCTTGTGGGGCGGTAGATCATCCCCGCCTGGCAGAACCTGCAGCCCCGGATACAGCCTCTCTGGATCTCCAGCACAACACGGTCCTGGGTCGCCTTGATAAAAGGCACAACCGGCTTCATCGGATAGGGAGCGTCCGTCACTTCCATGACAACCTGTTTCCTCACCCGTTCCGGCGCGCTCGGGTTATTCGGTGTAAATGATCTCAGCGTTCCGTCTTCGTGGTACTCTGCATCATAGAACTGAGGGACATAGAGCCCTTCGATCTGCGCCGCAGCCTCAAGGAATTCTTTTCTCGATCTTCCTGCTGACTTGTATTCTTTATACACATCCAGCAGTTCATCATAGGCGGTCTCGCCTTCTCCGATATAGAAAATATCAAAAAAGTCCGCCAGCGGTTCCGGGTTATAAGCACAGGGACCGCCGCCGATCACAATGGGATCCTCCTCAGACCGGTCGCAGGCATGCAGCGGTATCCTGCTCAGGTCCAGTACCTGCAGGATATTGGTATAACACATCTCGAACTGGATCGTGATCCCCAGAAAATCGAACTCTCTGACCGGGGCCTGTGACTCCAGTGCAAAGAGCGGGATGTCCTTTTCCCGCATCACTCTGTCAAGATCTGTCCATGGAGAATAGACCCTCTCGCACCACACGTCCTCCCTGCGGTTAAACATATCGTAGAGGATCTTGATCCCCAGATGGGATTCCCCGATCTCATAGACGTCCGGGAAGCACATCGCAAAACGGATGTCCACCTGGTCCTTGTCCTTCATGACCGAGTTCACCTCCCCGCCGATATATCGGGCAGGCTTCTCGATACTAAGTAATATTTCATCGTTTAATGCCAGTTTTCTCATAAAAACCTCTCTTCGTCATTCTGTTTTTCAAACTGAAAAGTTTTTCTTCCTGACATATTATAAGGGAATTCCTCTGTAAAGTAAATTTATTTCTCAGATACTGCTGCATCAGTTTCAGGAAAGCCGCCCATTATCCATCTCATACACGACATCCGCCAGATTCATGGTGGATCTTCTGTGGGATACGAGCAGCACGGTCTTATCCCCCTTTCCTTCTTTCAGGGATCTCAGGATGATCCCCTCATTCAGGGAGTCAAGGTTGCTGGTAGGCTCGTCCAGCAGGATAAAGGGCGCGTCATGCAGGAACGCCCTGGCGATCCCGATCCGCTGCTTCTCTCCGCCGGATAAGGTGTCTCCCAGTTCTCCCACCTCTGTGTCATATCCTCTGGGCAGCGTCATGATAAAGTCGTGGATGGATGCTTTCTTTGCAGCCTCCATGATCTCCTCCCTTGATGCACCGGGCTTTCCTATCGCGAGTAAGCGATGATATCCATCACGCTGGTCGAATTGAGCTGCATGGTCAGCACCTTCATGGTGATCTGGCGGAACCTCTGGGATTCCTCATCCATCTCCTCCGCTTTCTTTTCATCCGAACGGTAGATCTTTAATGTGGTCAGTCCCTGAAGGTTCTCCAGAAAACTGTCGCCCAGTTCTGTATAGATCCCCCAGTATTTATTAAGAAGTTTCTTAGCGATCTTCTGTACCGCGACGATAGAAATGGGGATCAGCGGCACACAGACGAGCAGGACAAGGCTTGCCTGCCAGTTCACGAACGACAGGATGACAAACAGGGTCACCGGCGCGAGAAGGCTGTAGAACAGCTGTGAGAGGTATTTTCCGAAATATGTCTCCAGCTGCTCTACGCCTTCCGCCGCCATCTGTACGACTTCGGACGTGGTCACCTTTTCCCTGTATGACGCCCCGAGACGGAGCAGTTTGCTGTAGATCTTGTCTCTCAAGATCCGTTTTACATCCACACTGGCGCGGTATGACGCATGGGATGCCTGCCTGTCACAGACAAAACGCAGGATCAGCGCCGCGAGTACCAGCACTCCGCAGCGAGCCGCTGTCCGGGCTGTCACCTCCCGGAACAGCGCGGTCTCCAGGAGCATGGATGCACTGTAGATCATGACGACCTGACAGAGCAGGGCAAGCCACTGCCAGACCACCTGATAGATGATATATTTTTTGGCGTGGGATAAAAGTCCCACAAGTCTTTTCTTGATCATATCCTTCTCTCTTACTTCTGTATTTTTTGATATTTAAGCCATCGTTCTGATCCTGCCCGGCACTCAGACTTCTGTCGCTTCTTCTATGCGTATCGTCTTTACTCTCAGCAGGAAATACAGCAGGTGGCAGATCCAGACAACGGCAAGGCAGATCCTGCCGGCAGGGACACGGCACATGATTTCTATAAAAAAGTTGTCAATATATCTTGATAATTTAAGACAAATCGAGTATGATTAATAAATATGAATTTTATTTACATATTTATTCAATCAATCTGAGGAGGAATCATTATGAAAAAGAGAATATTTGCAGTTCTTCTTGCAGCATGCACAGTAATGTCACTTGCAGCATGCGGAAGCAGCAGCGACGACGCCGCATCAAGCGAATCAACAGATTCTGCTGAGGCAACGGATTCTGGCGAAACAGGTGACGCGTCAGCGGTCGAGACGGTAACGGAAGGTAAACTCACTGTCGCTACCAGCCCGGATTTCGCTCCGTATGAGTTCTATGCGATCGACGAGGACGGAAATCCGACACTTTCCGGATTTGATATGGATCTCGCTCAGTACATCGCAGACTATATGGGACTTGAGCTTGAGATCGTCACAGTTGATTTTGACGGCGTTCTCAGTGAACTGCAGACAAAGTCAGTCGATCTTGGGATGGCTGGTCTTTCCCCGGATGAAAAACGTGAATCCATCATGGATTTCAGTGACATCTACTACATGGGAGGTCAGTCTCTGGTAACAGTAAAGGATAATGCCGACAAGTACAATTCCTTTGAGGCTATCAACAAGTCCGACGTTACAGTAGGCGCGCAGACCGGTTCCATCCAGCTTGACCTTGCAAACGAGAACACACCGGATGCTGATATCGTCTCTCTTCCGAAAGTAACGGACATCATCTCCGAACTGATCTCCGGAAAGATGGATGCAGCATACATCGAGACAGTTGTTGCAGAGAGCTACCAGAAAAATTATCCGGAACTCGAGATCGTAATGGAGGTTCCTTATGATACCGAAGGATCTGCTATCGGTGTCTGCAAGGACAATCCGGAACTTCTCGCAGCGGTAAACGAAGCGATCGCAGCGGCTACCGAGGACGGAAGCCTTGACGACTTTATCGCAAAAGCAACAGATCTTGCAGCAGGACAGACTTATGAAGGTCTGCTTGATGAAAGCGGAAACGTTCAGTAATTTGAATGACAGGGCTCCCTCGGGGGCCCATTTTCCTGAATGAAAGGAGTAACTGATGGATCAATTTATACAGTTGGAAAATTTTCCTAAGATCGCACCGTACGCCGAACTGTTCTGGCAGGGAACGCTGGTAACAGTCCTGCTGGCGCTTTTTACCGTCGTTATCGGTTTCTGCCTTGCGCTGATCCTGGCTCTGATGCGTATGTCTAACATCAGACCGTTCCGTGCGCTCGGGCTTGACTCAGACGGTCATCCCCGTGAGAAAGGGTTCCTGGCTCTGTTAAGCCGGTTCAACCCGCTGGAGTTCATCGCGACCGCTTATGTGGAGATCCTGCGGTCCACCCCGGTGCTTGTACAGGTCTTCATCATATATTACGGTGTGTTCAGCATTATCGAACTGCCCGGTTTTCAGCTTTTCGGTTTCATTAAATTTGACCGTTTCCTTCCCGGCGTCGTAGCCCTGGGAATGAACTCCGGCGCATACCTCTGCGAGATCATCCGTTCCGGTATCCAGTCTATCGATTCCGGACAGACAGAGGCGGCGCGTTCTCTTGGTATGTCTCAGGGACAGAATATGCGGTATATCATCCTGCCCCAGGCGATCAAGAACATCCTTCCGTCGATCGCGAACGAATTTGTCGTTATCATCAAGGAATCTGCCATCACCTATACTATCGGTGTGCAGGATATCATGTCTGCGGTCAACGCAGTGCGCGGCGCTACATTTATCATCATTGAACCGTTGCTGGTGGCAACAGCGATCTACTTCTGTCTCTGTTTCCCCACCTCCAAGATCATCGCATACGTAGAAAGGAGGATGAGCCGTGGAGACAAGAGATAATATGATCCGGGTCACAGACCTGAAGAAACATTATAAAGGCGGAAGCATCAAAGCTTTGGACGGAGTGAGTGTTGATATCAATAAGGGCGACGTGATCGCGGTCATCGGACCTTCCGGATCCGGAAAGTCAACATTTCTCCGGAGCCTGAACCTTTTAGAGGAACCAACTGGGGGATCCATCGTATTTAAAGGGATCGATATCACTAAAAAGAAATATAAAGATGCCAGCGGAAAGACTGTAAAGCTCAATATTGACGAACTCCGTCAGAAAATGGGAATGGTGTTCCAGCATTTCAACCTGTTCCCGCACATGACTATCCTCGACAATATGACCCTTGCACCAATGAAAGTCAAAGGCATCTCCAAAGCTGAAGCCGAAAAGAAAGCACTGGAACTGCTCGACCGTGTCGGGCTGAAAGACCGTGCTGACGCTTATCCGATCCAGCTCTCCGGCGGGCAGAAACAGCGTGTCGCTATCGTCCGCGCCCTGGCTATGGAGCCGGAAGTCATGCTCTTTGACGAGCCTACTTCCGCCCTGGACCCTGAGATGGTCGGCGAGGTTCTGGACGTTATGAAAGAACTGGCAGAGGAAGGGATGACAATGGTCGTTGTCACACACGAGATGGGATTTGCACGCGAGGTAGGAAACCGTCTTCTGTTCATGGCGGACGGAAAGCTTCTGGAGCAGGGAGATCCGAAGGAACTCTTTGATAATCCCCAGAATCCGCGTCTGCAGGATTTCCTTTCCAAGGTTCTGTAAGATCCTGGCGTTCAAAATAAATAAGTTATTTGATAAGATATATTAAAATGTATGTTCCGTCCGGGATGTAAAGGCTGCCGGACCGGATCTGAGATCCCGGGGAGATTCTCTTTCGGGATCTCATTTTATCCATACTGTCTTATACTGGTTCAGATGTCTTATGCTGTTTCAGAAGAAAAAGAAATGACAAAATAAGGAGATGCAGAAAATGACACACGAAAAACAGACTGCAGTAAATGCTGTTGAAGAGAAAAAAGAACTGATCTGCCAGGCGGCAGACCACATTTGGAGCAATCCGGAACTCTCTCTCATGGAAGACGAGTCCGCGGCATACTACTGTGATATCCTTGAGAAAGAGGGGTTCCGGGTAGAGCGCGGGATCTGCGGGATACGCACCGCATTTTCAGCCAGTTTTGGGAACGGCAGCCCGAAGATCGGCATCCTGGCGGAGTATGACGCCCTCTCCGGACTTTCCCAGGAGGCGGGAAGTCTTGAGCAAAAAGAGATCGTTCCGGGAGGATGCGGACATGGATGCGGACATAACCTGCTGGGTGCCGGAGCCTTCGGAGCCGCCCTCGGTGTAAAAGCATATCTCGAGGAAACTGGACATGAAGGAACGGTGATCCTGTTCGGGTGCCCGGGTGAGGAAGGCGGCGCCGCGAAAGCTTTTATGGCGAGGGAAGGGCTTTGGAAATCACTGGATGCTGCTCTCACCTGGCATCCGGAAGATGTGAATGAGGTCCGGACAGGTTCATCCAACTCCTGCATCCAGATCCAGTATAAATTCACCGGAACCGCCTCCCATGCAGCAGGAGCTCCTGAGATGGGACGCAGCGCCCTGGATGCGGTAGAACTGATGAATATCGGAGTCCAGTTTCTGAGGGAGCATATGAGCGACCGGGCAAGGATCCACTATGCCATCACTGACGCCGGCGGAGTCAGTCCCAACGTGGTCCAGCCAAAAGCAAGCGTTCTCTATATGATCCGCTCCAACCATGTGGCAGAGGCAGTACAGCTCCAGGCGAGAGTAGACAGGATCGCAGACGGTGCTGCTCTGATGACTGACACTACAATGGAACGGAAGTTTATTGACGGACTTGCCGATACTGTCAGCAACCATACGCTTGAGAATGTCCTGTACCGTAACTTCCGGGAGATCGGTGTGCCGGATCACACGCCCGAAGAACTGGACTTTGCAGACAAACTTGCCGGGACTTATGATGGAAATGATCATGTGCCCGGCCTGGGCGCGGCAAACGATGCAGCCCTGCGTGATGAAGTGATCCGTCTTCAGAAAGAAGCCGGACATGCGATGAACGATTTCCTCTGTCCTCTCTATCAGGGTGAGGCATTCAATCCCGGCTCCACAGATGTAGGCGATGTGAGCTGGCTGACTCCTACAGCGCAGATCCATGTGGCATCATGGCCGAACGGCTGTCCCGGACACAGCTGGCAGAACGTTTCCTGCGACGGTACTTCCATCGGGAAAAAAGCAGCTGTCTGCGCGGCAAAAGTGATCGCTGCTTCTGCGGTCGATCTGTTCCAGGATCCTGAACTTCTTAAAAAAGCACGGGCAGAATTTGAAAAGAGCACAGCGTCAGGATATGTATGCCCGATCCCGGAAGACGCCGTGCCCACGGTTCCGGATTATTGATCCTGGATCATTGATCTTTAAAGAAATCTCTCTTTTCCTCTATGCCTTTTTCTTCCGGCACATGGGGTACCAGAGGATACCTGTCACAAATGCAGTTACCGACAGCACTCCAGCTGTCATAAGGATGGCCGTCTCCAACACACCGGAGGCGGCTTTCCATATCCCGGAATATCCCATTGCCGCTCCTCCAAAACAGAAAACAGCGATCGCCGGATGACAGATCA
This sequence comes from Candidatus Mediterraneibacter intestinavium, assembly GCA_019119205.1. Lineage (GTDB taxonomy): Bacteria > Bacillota > Clostridia > Lachnospirales > Lachnospiraceae > Mediterraneibacter > Mediterraneibacter intestinavium. The sequence goes on along the minus strand of DWXK01000009.1, from coordinate 47,221 downwards.
GCCAGAATCCGTTCACGCAGCCGATCACATATTTCATCAGTCTGATCTCCAGACAGTACAGGATCAGCGGGATGATGTAGCTTCCGCCACACCAGAGCAGGTTATAGAACATCCCGTAACTTCCAAAACGAGTCCCTGTCTCTGCAAGCGGCGTAAGGGTGACCATTACCAGTTCCATACAGAATGTCCCTGCCGCCAGGCAGGTCCATAAGATCACATTTCTCTTTTCATCCATATTGTCATCTCCCTTTTCTGGATCTTTCTTTTTCAATATCATACCAGAGAAAACAGATGAGACTGCGCGCCTGTCACTTTAGGTATCCCGTTCTGTCATTTTTAGCATCCGGCACTGCTTGTCAGCCTTCTCCAAAAGCACTATACTATAGAGTGTAAAATGACAGAATACAAAAAAGACTGATGCAGAACATTAATAAGAAGGGGGACAGTGTATGATACGTATCGCGGTCTGTGAGGACAGTATCCCTGTTCAGGCACAGATTGAAGACCATATATCAGAAATGCTGACGGATTGTCCGGTAGAGGTATTTTCTTCCGGAGAGGAACTGCTCTCCTTTCTTTCCCGTGAAAAGCGTAGATTTTCCCTCTATCTCATGGACATCTCCCTGCCCGGCATTTCAGGGATCGAGACCGCGGCGGCGATCCGGGAGAGAGATCCCTACGCTCTGATCATCTTTATCACGGACTATAAGGAGTATGTATACGAGGTCTTCGAGACACTGCCCTACCGCTTTATCACAAAACCGATCGATAAAGATATCTTTCACAAAGCCATTTCCGACGCAGTGAACTACATCACAGACCGTGGAGAACTGTTCCATTTCCATGTGGACCGGGTACAGTATCAGATCCCTTTTCAGGAGATCATTTATTTTGAGTCCAATCTGCGCAGAGTTACCCTCCATACCGGAAAAGAAGCGTTCTCTTTCTACGGCAGGCTGCGTGATCTGTCAGAACACTTAAATCCAATCCTTTTTGTACGTACACATGCATCTTATCTTGTAAATATGGAGTATATCCGGAGCATCCGGGATGCGGAGGTCCTTCTGAGCACAGGAGAGCATATCCCTGTCAGCAGGAAATACCGTCCGTCTGTGCGTGACAAACATCTTGAGTATATGAAATGGAGGGCTGCACAATGATCTATGTAAATGACTGGGACTTTATACTGAACGCCTTCCTCTGTCTGATCGATATGCTCCTGGTCTGGGAACTGAGAGAACAGGTCTACGGGCGTATCCGGCGGGGACGGCGTCTCTGCGCTTTTCTTGCCGTCGCGCTCGCTCTGATCCTGATGATCCCGCCCTGTGCCTATGAAAATTCTATCTATGTGATCCCGGCAAGCTGTCTTCTTCTGCCCTTTTATCCGAAAAACCTGAAGAAAAAAGTGTTCTTTGAGACGTGCCTGATCTCCATCCTGTTCTCCTGCCTGATGATCCTCAATGATCTCACAAATATGTTTCCCCCTTCCATCCGCTGGGGCATGGTCTACATCATGATGATCCATGCCGTGGTCTGGCTGGTTCTGTTTTTCTGTCTCAGACTGTGCAGGAATATTGATACAGATCTACCTCTTTCTCTGTCACTGCTTTTTCTTCTTATCCCGTTCTGCACCTTTGCAAGTTCAGTGGCGCTGATCTTTCTCTTTGAGGGGAGCATCATTTCCAGACCGATGGGAGATCTCTGCCATCTGGTCATACAGACAACTCTCCTGCTCATCGACCTTGCCCTTCTTGAGTTTCTCCGGCGATTTACAGGATATTATCAGAGGGAGAAGGAACGTCAGCTTCTTGGCCAGCAGCTCAGATATCAGGAAACACACTATAAACAGCTGATCGAGTCCTACGGACAGATCCGAAAACTGAGACATGATATGAAAAATCATCTGAACGCCATTGCCCTTCTCTGCCAGAACGGTTCTACGGATGATCTTCTGGATTATCTTCATACGACATCCGGGGCGCTGGGACAGACAGAACAGGTTATTTCCACAGGGAATCCTGCATTTGATGCGGTACTGAATATTAAAATAAGAGAAATGAAAGAAGAAGGCCTCCTCTGCTCTCCCACCCTTTCCATTCCGAAAGATATGGGACTGCCCTTTTCCGATGCTGTGACGATCCTGGGGAATCTTCTGGACAATGCCCTTCATGCGTCCGTATCCCGGCAGCTTCAGACAGGGGCGTTCCGGCAGACGGCGAACATACAGGAAAAAGAGTTTCCTGCTCAGCCTGAGAACAAATCTTCTGTAGATTTATCTGTCATCTGGCAGCAGGGCACGCTGTTCCTGCATATGAGCAATCCATGCGCAGCTGACACGGTGGCAGATTACGGCATCGGGATGAAAAATGTTGAGGAAGTCGTCCGGAAATACTCCGGGACGATGAAGACGGAGGTGGCGAAAGGGAGATATATTACAGACATTGTATTGTTTTTGCAAATGTAGGGCTAAATCCATCTACAGCTATCAATCTTTTTGTAAAAGCAGTTCTTCGCGAACGGCGTATACCCTTTGAGATCCAACAGTCTCCTGACCCATTTTTTTCTGAGCGAAATCTGGCTTATGTACAAAAATCGGTTCAGGAATTGCACGACGGAAAAGGAACTGCACATGAACTGATCGAGGTCGATGATGAGTGAAAAGATATGGTCTGATGATACTTGAGTATGTGATATCAGCAGGCAAGGCAGAATTTTGAAAAACTCAGTAATTCTGCCTTGCCTGTCTGCACTTTATTCTCCTTTTGTCTCATCCTGTGCCAGCGCCTTCAGATTATGTCTTCCATAGAGTACCAGTGAGATCGCCATCATGAACACACACGCACCGATCAGGACCTTTGACACAGCATCCGGGATATTGTACCAGAACACATGCAGGATCATCATAATGTACAGAAGCCAGGTGGCTGCCTTTCCGTGCCATTCTGCTCCGAACACTTTCCCTGTCTTCTGTATGACAAGGAATCCTGTCACTCCCATAAAGAACTCTTTCAGGACCATGAGTCCAAGAGGCAGGATCATAAGCGGGAAACGCGTCAGAAGACAGAACAGCATGGCTGCCTGCGTCATCTTGTCTGCGATCGGATCCAGCACCTTTCCCAGATCGCTGACCATATTAAAATGTCTTGCGACAAATCCATCCACCGTGTCTGTGATACCGGATATGATCAGTATGATCCCCGTCCATATATAGTCTTTTTCCACACAATACAGCCACATAAAGACCGGGATCAGACAGAGCCTGAAAAGTGACAGCATATTCGGGATCGTCAGGATCTTGCTGCGTGCGCTGTTTGTGTTTTCTGCTTTTGATTTCATTCGTTCATCCTCTTTACTTTTTCTTTTTGTCTGTCAAATATAAGTACATTGCCTTGTGCAGACATATCACTTTCATGTCCGCATGTATGTATACGCCTGAACGCCATACATAGTAAATGATAGGCTGACTGCAGCGTTCTGTCAATGTTTTTCTGAAAATACTTGCAGCTTGAATAGTTCAGCCATGCGCCATGATAAAAGAGCTGAACTATGTCTACAGATTTTTCCACACTTCTTTGATCGTATCCGCGTCTACATTCTTTTCGATCTGGTTGACGATCGCAGTACTGTCCACCTCGGCAACACTGACCTTACTCTGATCCATATAGACAAAACCTGCAAAGCAGAGGATCCCTATCACAAGCCTTATGTAGAAACTTCCCGCCAGTGACGTCCGCTCTTCCTCCTCATCGTCATACAGGCTGTGGTAGACGCTGCCGTACCGTGGATGTACGGCAGGGACCTCCCGCCTTTCGTCATAGAGTTTCCTTGTCTGCCTCAGCAGTTCTCTCCGCCGCATTTCCGAATCATTCATATCAATATCCATTTCCGACCCTGCAATGGAACCCGCTGCAGGCATCCTTACCACAGCACTTCCACGATAAAGGGACATAAGTTTCTGATCACAATAACTTATGTCCCTGATATTTACGATAGAACTTTTTTATCTTTCCGCCAGCTCATTCGTGATATCTTCCCATGTCACGCCCCGATCTACCATGAGCACCATCGCGTGATAGAGGAAATCACTGATCTCATATTTTATCTCTTCCGGATTCGGATTTTTTGCCGCGATGACGATCTCTGTCGCCTCCTCGCCGACTTTTTTCAGGATCTTGTCGATCCCTTTCTCAAAGAGATAGTTGGTATAAGACCCTTCCTTCGGATTCTGCCTGCGGTCCAGGATGGTGGCGTAGACGGATTCAAATACCTGAAGAGGATTCTTTGCATCATAATCATTCCCAGCGATCGATGTATAGAAGCAGGAACGGTTTCCGGTGTGGCATGCCGCGCCGACCTGATCCACTTTTGCCAGAAGGGTATCTTTATCGCAGTCCACAGAGATTCCTTTCACATACTGGAAATGTCCGGAAGTCTCTCCCTTTAACCACAGGCACTGCCTGCTCCTGCTGTAGTAGGTCATCCTGCCGGTCTTGACTGTGTTGTCAAAGGCTTCCTCATTCATGTATGCCATCATCAGGACCTCGTTTGTCTTATAATCCTGGACGATGACCGGGATCAGCCCGTCCGAATTCAGCTTGAACTCAGAGAAGTCCATCAGGCTTTCAAAGGAAGTCATCTGGATCCCTTCCCTGGCACAGATTTCTTTAAACGCACTGAAATCCATCTCCGGACGGCTGATAAACATACCGGATACGCCTTTTACACCGTCGCTTTTTAAGATACGCAGGATCTCACTCTGCTCCATGGTGTCCGTGAGGACAACACACGGGATCTCCGTCACGTTCATGACTGAATTCAGATCGAGACGGTGCATGAAGATGATCTCCGTGCTGTACTCTTCGATCAGATGCTGCTGCTTGAACAGGGCGTCAAAATCATTCAGCGACACTGCGATCCGTTCTTTTCCGAAGCGTTTTGACACCTCCTCGATCAGGTCGATGGAGACCCTCTTCGAGAAATTGAGCAGAGCACGCTTTGCCCCTGCATAAAGGATCTTTTTCACGTCCTCCATCCTGCGTATATTTCCCCCTGCGATCATGGGGATGCTGATGACCCGGCTGATCTTCTTGAGCAGATCAATGGATTCATCGTGTTCCTCGTCCGAATTGGAAAGGTCGAACACGATCAGTTCATCCGCTCCCCTCTCGCAGTACTGTTTTGCAAGCCCGATGACATCCTCCGAGACGATCGTACTGTCATCGAACCATTTCACCGCCTTCCCATGACTGATGAAGATAGACGGGGTTAATCTTTTATAGCTCATGTATCGTAATCTCCTTTATAAACTGCCTTTTGTGGACCACACGTCCTTTATCCTGGGTTCTTCTGATACCGCCATGTCCAAAGCCTTCCCGAACGCCTTGAAGAGCGCTTCCGCCATATGATGGTTGTTCCCTGCATCCAGGATCTTGAGATGCAGGTTCATGGCTGCGCTGTAGGAGACCGCATAAAAAAATTCGCGCACCATCTCCGTATCCATATCTCCCAGTCTGGGAACGGTAAATTCTGCCTGAAAATTCAGGAACGGTCTTCCGGAGAGGTCCACAGCTCCCAGAGCCAGTGTCTCGTCCATGGGGAGGATAAAATAACCGTACCTCCTAATTCCTTTCTTGTCGCCCAGGGCTTCAGCGACCGCCTGCCCCAGCACGATCCCGGTATCCTCAATGGTGTGATGGCTGTCTACCTCCACGTCACCTTTCACTGACACTTCCAGGTCAAAAAGCCCGTGACGCGCAAATCCGTCCAGCATATGGTCAAAAAAGGGGATTCCCGTATCGATCTGGTTCTTCCCCTGGCCGTCAAGGTTGATGCTCAGAGTGATATCCGTCTCTTTTGTCTTCCTTGATACCCGCCCGATCCTTTCTCTCATATCATTTTACCTCCGAAGTCCTGTTTTATCTCGTTTCCTCAAACCGCACGCGGATCGAATTGGCATGGGCTGTCAGATGCTCTGCCTCCGCGAATCTCTCAATATCTGTGTGGATCTTTTCAAGCGCATCTCTGGAATACGAAATGATACTTGATTTCTTGATAAAATCATCCACGGAAAGGGGCGAGAAAAATTTCGCCGTACCGTTTGTCGGAAGGACATGGTTCGGTCCTGCAAAATAGTCTCCCAGCGGCTCGCTGGAGTATTCTCCGATAAAGATCGCGCCCGCATTGCGGATCTTTGTCATCACCTCAAAGGGATTCGCGGTCACGATCTCCAGATGCTCGGAAGCGATCTCGTTTGCCGCATCAATGGCATCCTCCAGAGTCTCTGCAACAAGGATATGTCCGTAGTTATCCAGAGATCTCTGTATGATCTCTCCTCGGGAAAGTTCTCTGATGAATTCATCCGTCTGAGCGGATACCTTTTCCGCCAGTTCCATACTGGTGGTGACAAGGATCGCGCTCGCCATCTCGTCGTGTTCTGCCTGGGATAAAAGATCTGCCGCAACGTAGCGCGGGTTCGCAGACTCATCCGCAAGTACCAGGATCTCGCTTGGTCCGGCGATGGAATCGATACTCACATGTCCGTAAACCGCCTTTTTTGCCAGAGCCACATAGATATTTCCCGGACCCACGATCTTGTCCACCTTCGGAATGCTCTCTGTTCCATAGGCAAGCGCTCCGATCGCTTGTGCCCCGCCTGCTTTATAGATTTTATCAGCTCCTGCCTCTTTAGCAGCGACCAGCGTGGTGGGCGTGACTTTCCCGTCTTTTCCGGGAGGAGTCACCATGATGATCTCGTCCACTCCCGCTACTTTTGCCGGCAGGATGTTCATGAGCACGGATGACGGATACGCAGCTTTTCCTCCCGGGACATAGACGCCGACTCTCTGAAGAGCAGTCACTTTCTGGCCCAGGATGGTGCCGTCCGGTCTGCTGTCAAACCAGCTGTACTGCATCTGTTTTGCGTGGTAGGATTCAATGTTTTTCAGAGCTCTGCGAATGATCCCAAGCAGCTCCTCTCCCACTTCCTGATAAGCCTCATTGATCTCCGCTTCAGTCACCTCAAGATTCGAAGCATTGATCTCCACGCCGTCAAATTTCTTTGTATATTCAAAAACAGCTGCATCCCGTTTTTCTTTTACATCGGCAAGGATCTGCTGAACACTCTCCTCATATTTGCCGTAACTGTTAGGACTGCGCTTCAGCAGGTCCTCAAGCAGATTTTTTTTCGTACTTTCGTCCAGTTTTTCGATTCGCATAGTCACTAGCCCTCCCTGACCAGATTTCTCAGATTGTTGATCAGTTCACGGATCCTGTCGTTCTCCATCCTCATGCTGACCGGATTGACGATCATGCGCGCGGAAAGCGGGCACACTTCCTCCAGGACGACAAGGCCGTTCTCTTTCAGCGTAGACCCGGTCTCGACGATGTCCACGATCACCTCCGACAGCCCAACTATGGGAGCCAGTTCAATGGATCCGTTCATTTTGATGATCTCCACGGTCTGATGCTTTTTATTATAGAAATAGTCCTTTGCAATGTTCGGATACTTTGTCGCCACACGGATCAGCTCGTGATGTTTCAGACACTCTGCAGCGGATTCGTACCCGCACACGCACATCCTGCATTTTCCAAATCCAAGATCCAGCACCTCATGGACTTTCCTGCCCTCCTCGATGATCGTATCCTTTCCCACGACACCGATATCAGCGGCTCCGTACTCCACGTAAGTCGGTACATCAGGACCTTTTGCCAGGAAAAATTTAAGCTTAAGTTCTTCATTTGTAAAGATCAGTTTTCTCGAATCTTTATCTTTCATCTCATCACAGGTGATCCCAAGCTGTTCCAGCATGTCAAGCGTCTTGCTGGCGAGACGTCCCTTTGTCAGGGCAAATGTCAGATATCTCATAAATCTTTGCTCCTTTATCTCCGCTTCTTCTTTGCATCTATGATCTTTTCTTCGCCGGTACGGAGATTCACCATCTCGATCTTAAAATCATCCCTGAGATACAACATGCTGATGATCCCGTTACGCTTTCCATACTTCTCGTATTTTTCCCGCCGGTCTTCCTGCTCTCTTTTGAGCATCTCGATATTTTTCCCTTTTTCCCTGAAATCTCTCGCAAGGAAGATCGCCCACCGCTGTGTCTCCTCTGTATAGACCAGAAGATTTCTGTGAGAAGTCTCCACAGTGATCTTCTGCCGGTTCAGCGCGTTCATCAATTCATCCACTATGATCGCAAATCCGATAGACGGAGTGCTCTTCCCGAATTTTTCGAGCAGATGGTCATATCTTCCTCCCCGGACGACCGCATCACCTGTCCCGTATGTATAGGCCCGGAAGATGATCCCGGTATAGTATCCGTAGCTTCCGCTCATGCTCAGATCAAAGGTGATATGCTCCTCCGCCTTGTAGATCATGAGCAGCCGATAGATCTGCTGGAGTCGCGTGAGCGCAAGACGTGCATTGACCGTCGGCGCGATCCTCGCGGCCCGCTCCAGGATCTCCTGTCCGCCGACCAGTTCCGGGAGGACGCGGAAAGCCTCTTTTACACTTCCCTTGACACTGCGGTTATCCAGGATCTCTTCCACTCCAAAGTAGTTCCGGTTCGCGATGAGTTCACGGATCTCATCTTTTTCTTCCTCTTCCAGTCCGGTAGATTCCAGAAGGCTCTGGATAAAGTCGACGTGCCCGATATTGACCTGGAATTCCGTAAGCCCGGTCTTCTTCAGTCCGTCAACCACCATGGCGAGCATCTCCGCATCCGCCTCCACGGAATCCAGACCGATCAGCTCTGCTCCCATCTGAGTATTCTCTTTCAGGCGTCCCTGATAGCTGGAATGATTGATAAATGTGTTTCCTACATAGCACAGACGGATCGGAAGGTCCTCCCCCTCAAACAGCGTCGCCGCTGCCCTGGCGACAGAAGGCGTGATATCAGGGCGCAGCGCGAGGATGTTTCCTTCTCTGTCAAAGAAGCGGTACAGTTCCTTCGTTGAGGTGGAGCCGATCTCTTTGCGGAACACATCGTCATATTCAAACGTCGGTGTCTGTATATCCTGATATCCGTACAGATGGAGCACATTGCCCAGCTTTGTCTGTAATGTAAGTTTTGTCTCGCATTCTCTGTTGTAAATATCCCTTACTCCCTCAGGAGTATGAAGTTTTTGTTCCATATACAGTCCCCTTTCACTTTAACGTGCTACCACGTTAAAAACCTTTTGCTATTATATCGAATTTAGTGTCAGTCTGTCAATCCCTCAGGTCCAAATCCTTCTGGATACAGTCAAGATAAGGAACAAAACATCCGTTTTTCAGTTCCATGAACCATCCCGGCTCCAGTTCCTCCAGACGGAAACTCTTCCTTCCTCCCTGTGCAGCCCTGTCCCAGAACTTTTTGATCTGCTCGAACCTCATATAGTACAGTTCATTTCTCGTGCTGTAATAGATCAGCAGGAAAGAGATCCCGCCCTGTTTCTCGAACTTCTCCATAAAATCCATCTGATGCTCGTGCACATTCTGGAGTGGGAACGTGTCTGCGCTGCATTCCTTTGCGTCAAAGCATACCGGGATCCCCTGTACAGCTCCGATGTAATCCACGGTACTGATCTTGTCAAAATAGGCGAGGGTGATATGTCTGTGCTCCTTGTCGATGCGCACCGGTGTGATCGGGGTAGGGATCTTCTGGATCAGCGCCAGCCCCAGCTCGCCATACCGCTCATTGGTGCGGTTCACCAGATCTTCCAGCGTGGAGCCTCTCAGCCCTCTTGAATTCCATGTCGCCATCTCACATCACCCCGCTGTCCTTACAGATCTTCCGGAACATTTCCGGGACCGGAGCTTTGATCTCTTTTCCGGACAGGGACGCCAGTGCACCGTCAATCTCCGGAAAGCAGAGCCGGTACGAATGGAGAAGCTGGAACGACAGCCCGTATTTCTTTTGGAATCTGTCATTCACTGCACGGACTCCATATTTATAGTCACCGATGATCGGATGCCCCTCTGACGCCAGGTGGGCACGGATCTGATGGGTTTTCCCAGTGATCAGATGGACCTCGAGAAGGGTGACCCCTCCCGCTGACCGCAGGGCACGGTATTCCGTCTCAATGAAGCTTCCTTCTACGGCAGTCCCTTCTGCGGAGATCTCTTCTTCCAAATTGTCTGAGAAGAGGGGTCCCTTCACAGTTTCTCCCCTTCTGACCGTCACCCGGTTCGTCTTCTCGTCTTTTGTAAGGGTCCCCCTGATCCGCCGCTCACCGGTCACAGTTCCCTGTACCAGGCAGAGATAGTATTTCCGCACCGTGCGTTCCCTGAACATGCGGCTTAACTCCTGCAGAGCCGTCAGCGTCTTGCCCGCCGCCACGATACCGCTCGTATTCCGGTCCAGACGGTTGCATATGGAAGGGCGGAAAGTCTTAAGTTCCTCCCCCGTGATCTGACCGGAGTCCAGCATATATGCAGTCAGATATTCCACCAGGGACAGGTCGGAAGGCTTTGCCTTCTGAGAGAGCATTCCCGCCGGTTTATTGAGGATCAGCACATTGGCATCTTCATACAGGATATCCAGTTTTTCTTTCTTGAGCGTTCCGCTCTTAACAACACTCTGCCTTTCCGTAAACTTCTCGATCGTCTCATCCGAAAGGAAGAGTTTCACCACATCACCGCTTTTCAGATGTTCGTTTCCCTGAGCTTTTTTTCCATTCAGCGTGATGTTCTTCTTCCGCATCATTTTGTAGAAGAAGCTCTTCGGGGCAAGTCCCATATACTTTGCCAGGAATTTGTCCAGCCGCTGGCCGGATTCATTTTCCCGTATCCTGATCTCTCTCATCTTACGTCTCCCGTTCCGTTTCAGTTTTCCAGATCCCTACATCTCAAGGACGATCCTCCGGATCGCCTTTTCTCTCTCTTTCGTGTCTTCTCTCTCCACTGCCGCGATATTGTTCAGTCCTTCTACCCGCGCAAGAAAAGGTTTGTAACGCTCCAGGACTTTTACTGTGATCCCGGTATATCCATTCTCTTCCAGTATACTTCGTATCTTTACAGATAATCCTTCAGTATCCGCTTTTTCATAGTGTGTATATCCGAAAACATTATGTCCGGAGATCACGATACAGTCCACAGGGGTTTTCTGCCGCCCATCATCTGCAAGAACATCGTAACAGACTGTCAGAAGGTCCGCTTTCGCTCTGATCTCCTCTGCCTTCTCACGGTCAATGGAAGACCAGGAACTGTGCGCGATCACGTGCATCAATGACATTATCGCCGGGATACACATAAGGACTGCCGCGGCGGACAGCAGGTTCAGGACCGTATGCGCCCAGTCATATCCAACACACAGGAGGACAGCCGCTATCACAAAACACACGGTTGTCCGGATGATCTCTCCCTTTTTTATCTGATCCAGATATCCCGGATCTCCTTTTTCTATCTTTTTCATCGTATCTTCTTTCCTCTGATGTATTGTTCATGTTTTATCTTCCCATGGATGCCAGTCTGAGGATCAGCCCGTGCGGGACCAGTTTTGCCCCCAGATATGCAGCTTTCATGGGAATGCCATAGATGGAAACAGGCTTTCCTGCACGGCTGTCCTTCAGCGCCTGATGAACAACTTTGGGGGCCTGCGCCAGTGTCAGTCTCTTCAGGGGATCCTCCAGCTTTCCGCTCACATCGAAGAATTCTGTGTCGACCGGTCCCGGACATACTGCCGTGACCGGGATCCCTCTGGAAGCGAGCTCCGCTCCCAGCGCTCTGGAAAAACTGAGCACATAAGCTTTTGTCGCCGCATAGACCGCGAAAGAGGGCTGAGGACAGAAAGCCGCCGCAGACGCAAGGTTCACGATGCGGCTCCCCTTTTTCATATATGGAAGGCACAGAAGTGTCATCCTTGTGAGGGCGCGGCAGTTCAGATCCACCATGTCCGGCTGTGTGCGGAATTCTTCCCCTGCGATCTCCGTCACTGCTCCGGATTTTCCGAATCCCGCGCTGTTTACCAGCATCCGGATATCCGGCCGCTCTTCTTTGAGCGCCTCACAGAACTTTTTATACACTTTTTTCTTCTGGAGATCCCCGTCAAAGATCCTGAGAGGCACCCTGCTCTTTTCTGCAAGTTCCTCCAGCCGCTCCCGGCGCCTCGCGATCACCCAGATCTCATCCAGATTTTTATAAAAGTACCCGAGCTGCTGTACAAATTCTCTCCCTATTCCGGAGGAAGCTCCGGTCACAACTGCGATCTTCATTTGTGGCATCTCCCCTTTCTCTGATCCGGCACTGGTTCATCCTTTACCTTTTCCGTCACTTTTTTCTGTGGACGTTCCGGATCGTCTTCTTCTTTTTCGGTCTCTTTGTCCCGCCGTTCCCGGACCGGTCCTCCTTTTTCTTCCCCCGGTTTCCCAGATCCGTTCTTCCCCGGACATTATCATCCCGCCGTGGACGGATCAGACATTTCGGACCGTATCCGATCAGATCCCGCCTCCCGGCTTTCTGGAGCGCCTCGTATACCAGATCGTAAAGTTCCGGATTCCTGTACTGGATCAGCGCTCTCTGCATTGCCTTCTCGTGAGGATTTTTGGGCACGTAGACCGGTTTCATATTTCTCGGGTCAAGTCCGGTATAATACATACAAGTGGACAAAGTTGACGGAGTTGGATAAAAATCCTGCACCTGCTCCGGCATATACCCCAGATCTCTGCAGTATTCAGCCAGTTCTACAGCTTCTTTCAGCCCGGATCCCGGATGGGATGACATCAGATAGGGGACCAGGTACTGCTTTTTGCCGATCTTCTGGTTCATCTTTTCAAACTGCCGTGTAAACTCTTCGTATACCTTATGTTCCGGCTTTCCCATCAGAGACAGGACAGGCGCCGCCACATGTTCCGGCGCCACTTTCAGCTGTCCGCTGACATGATACTCGCACAGTTCCCTCAGGAATTCCTTCTTCTTATCTGCAAGGAGATAGTCAAAACGGATCCCTGACCGTATGAACACTTTCTTCACCTTCGGGATCTCCCGCAGCTTTTTCAGGAGTTCCACATAATCGCTGTGATCTGCATCCAGGTTCGGACAGGGTGCCGGGAAAAGGCACTGCCGGTTCCTGCACACACCGTGCTCCATCTGCTTTTTACAGGACGGATGCCGGAAGTTCGCCGTGGGACCGCCCACGTCATGGATATATCCCTTGAAAACCTTTTCTTCTGTGATCGCCTCCGCTTCTTTCAGGAGTGAATCGTGGCTCCTCACCTGGACGATCCTTCCCTGGTGGAAGGTCAGCGCGCAGAAGCTGCATCCGCCGAAACATCCGCGGCTGCTGGTCAGGCTGAACCGGATCTCCGAGATCGCCGGGACGCCTCCCGCCTCCTCATAGGAAGGATGATAAGTCCGCATGTAGGGAAGCCCGTAGACGTCATCCATCTCCGCCTCTGAGAGCGGTTTCGCAGGAGGATTCTGTATCACATATAAGTGGTCTGAGTAAGGCTCGACAAGGCGTTTTGCCGTAAACGGATCCGTGTTCAGATACTGCGTATAAAAGCTCTTTGCATACTCCCGTTTATCTTCTCTGAGCTTGTCAAAAGAAGGGAGCAGTTCAGCATCATACACATTGTCCAACGAACGTGCTTTTACCGCAGTGCCGTCGATATAAGTCAGTTCTTCCACAGGGATCCCCGCCTCCAGCGCCTCTGCGATCTCCAGGATGGAGCGCTCTCCCATTCCGTAGGAAATGATATCTGCACCGGAGTCCAGAAGCACAGAGCGCTTAAGTCTGTCAGACCAGTAATCGTAATGTGCCAGGCGCCTCAGGCTTGCCTCGATACCGCCCAGGATCACCGGTGTCTTCTTAAAAGTCTGCCGGATCAGATTCCCATAGACCGTGCAGGCGTGATCCGGACGTTTTCCCATCACGCCGCCGGGTGTGTAGGCATCCGTCCTTCTCCGTTTCTTAGAGACAGAATAATGGTTCACCATGGAGTCCATATTTCCCGCTGAGACGAGAAAGGCAAGCCGGGGTTCCCCGTATATTGCGACGCTCTCAGGATCTTTCCAGTCGGGCTGGGAGATGATCCCGACCCGGTAGCCCTTTGCCTCTAAAAGACGGCTTATGATGGCATGCCCGAAAGAAGGATGGTCCACATAGGCATCCCCGATCACATAGGCAAAATCCACCCCGTCCCATCCACGCTCTTCCATATCATTTCTGCATACCGGTAAGAATCTGTTATCCATTCTGTCTGCACCTTTCATAGGTATTGTCTCTGATCTCATTAAAATCGTGGATGAAATAGTCAGCCAGCCGTTTCTTTTCCTGCTCATCCGGTCTGGAAAACTCATCGTCCACAGCACATACTTCCATCCCGGCATTCTTCCCTGCAAGGATCCCGTTTGGTACATCCTCAAACACAAGACAGGTTGACGGGCTGACACGCAGGTCCTCCGCCACCTTCAGGTAAACGTCCGGCGCCGGTTTTCCCGCAGCCACCTCACAGGAGGTCCGCACAGAGTCAAAGTATCCTAACATACCCTGTGCTTTCAGCGCCGCCTCCGCCAGGACACGGTCATTGCTTGTGGCGATCCCGAGAAGAACGCCTCTCTCCTTCATCGCCTTTAAAAACTCTACCGCACCCGGTTTGGGGAGCACCTTTGTGGAGTACAGTTCCAGGGTCATCTCTTTCCACTCTTCCTTGACCTGCTCCACACTCCGGTGAAGATCATGGAACGTATCCACAAAATACTGTGCAGTCTCAGTGTAGCTCTTTCCTTCGATCGCCTTGTGAAAATCCGCCGGCTGCTCCAGTCCGTATTTCTCCATATAGATGCGGTCCACCTCCGGCCAGATCCACATGGAATCCACCAGAGAGCCGTCCATGTCAAATATCACTGCTTTCTTTCCTCTCAGCATAATCTTTCTTTTTCCGCCTCCGTCAGTCTTCTGTACTGCCCCGGTCTCAGTTCTTCGTCCAGCACCAGAGTCCCCATGCGCAGCCTTTTTAGATACAGGACCTCTTTCCCAAGCGCATGGAACATTCTCTTCACCTGGTGGAACTTTCCTTCCTGTATGGTGATCTCCGCCTCGGAGATCTCTCCGCTCTTCAGGATGGAAAGCCCTGCCGGGAGCACAGGCTTCGCCTCACCGATATCGATCCCTTCCGCCAGCCTTTCTTCGTCCTCTGAAGTGAGCTGCCCCTGTACTTTTACATAGTAGACCTTGTCCACATGCTTCTTCGGCGAGAGCAGCCGGTGTGCCAGTTCCCCGTCATTTGTGATCAGCAGGAGCCCTTCTGTATCCTTATCCAGACGCCCCACAGGGAACAGGTCCTTTCTCTGCCTCTCCCCGATCAGATCAAGGACAGTCCGGTCTTTCCGGTCGAAAGTCGCAGAGACAACGCCTGCCGGCTTGTTCAGCATATAGTACTCATATTCCTCATAGACAGCCTGATGGCCCTGGCAGGTCACTTCATCTTTCTCCGTATCGAGCTTTGTCTCCGGTCTCCGTACGGGGATACCGTTTATCTGCACATTTCCTCTTGTGATCTCTTTTTTTACCTCGCTGCGGGTCCCGTACCCCATGTCAGCGAGATATTTGTCCAGCCTGATCTTCACAGTGACATCCACCGCCATCCCGGGAGATATTTATTCTTCAGGGTCTGATTCCCCAGTTTTCCAAACCCCAGCGGATATCCGTCCACACAGACGAGATACCATCCCTTTTCCTTCGGACCGGCAAGGTCTTCTACATCCAGAGTCTCCCCTTTGAGATAACGGATCACACGCTCGTCGGAAGCGGGAAGGTCCAGTGTATACCGGTACTCCTCCTTCTTCAGGTTCATCGCGAGCGCCTGGCTGGGCTCAAACCGTTTCTTTTTGAGTTCTCCAAGGAGCAGGCCTGTCCTTAAGAACCGGACTCCCTTCAGATCCGGGACGCCTTCCGGCATGTAGTAGACTTTCTCGCCACGGATCTCTATCCTGGACAGATCGAACGGCCTGTCCACCAGTTTCATGAACTCACCCAGTTCCTCCGGGATCTTCCCTGCCTTTCCCTTTCCGGGAGCATGGTGTGACGGGACGCCGTCTCCTTTTCTTAACAGCGCGATAAAATGCCCCTCGCCCTCCATACGGTGAGGGAAGATCCGCACCGTCTTTTTCAGGTTCTCATCTCTATTTTCCGCCACTTCCGGCATTCCCTCTGAAAAGCCTTCATATCCCTCCATCTCACAGATATCAAACTCCGGATACTGTTCCAGGAGATATTCCACTGTCTGTTCATTCTCAAGCGGAGAGAAGGTACAGGTCGAGTACAGCAGCATGCCGCCCGGCCGGAGCATCTGGGCCGCCTGGGTCACGATGCTGCGCTGGATCTTAGAGAAAAATTCCGGTCCGTGCTCCTCCCAGGCGCGGACCATCTTCCGGTCTTTCCGAAACATGCCCTCCCCGGAACAGGGCGCATCGATCAGTATCTTGTCAAAATACTCCCGGAAATACGGTACCAGTTTTCCCGGCTCCTCGCTCAATACCAGCACATTTCCGATGCCGAAGAGTTCCAGGTTCTTTAAAAGTCCTTTTGCACGGGAACTGCTCAGGTCATTTGCCGCCAGCACCCCCGCACCTTGAAGCTTTGCCCCAAGCTCCGTCGCCTTTCCTCCGGGCGCGGCGCACACGTCCAGCACCCGGTCTCCCGGCTCCACAGGCAGACGGTCCGCCGGTGTCATGGCACTGGGTTCCTGAAGGTAATAGAGTCCCGCAAAATAGTACGGATGCTTCGCGGGCTGGAACTTTTCCCCATCATAATAGAAACCGTTGTGGATCCAGGGCACAGGTCTTAACGGCCAGGGAGCGATCTTCAGAAATTCCTCCACAGAGATCTTCGCTGTGTTCACCCGCAGCCCGTAATGTCTGCTCTCATCAAAACAGTCTGTATATTTTTTATAATCCTCCGCTCCTAAAAGGGAGATCATCTCTTCTTCAAATGCTTTTGGTAAATCCATTGTTCTTCCTCCATAGTGGACAGTATAACATGATTTCATCCAGTAAGCCAGCTTCCTCGGAAAATTGCTCTTTATAGCATCCGTTCAGTTTAGCGCATCCATTCAGTCATGCAGCCAGGATACGCTGCTCTTCCATCCAATTCACCGCATGGCCGGACCGAGGCACTTTATCTGTGCATCCTCGACAAGCTTCAGTACAGGATACGGGTTCACGCTGATTTCCTTCCCGCCGGGATAAATATAGATCCCCAGGTGCAGATGTACCGGGAAATTCCCTGTCGTGCCTTCCACCTCACTGTATCCCGTATCCCCCATGTACCCCAGCAGGTCGCCCGCTTTTACCTGGTCCCCTTCTTCGATATCCGCATAGGAGTCCAGATGGGCATAGTAAAAATACGCTCCGCCCGGCGCACTGATCCCCAGACGGTATCCTCCCAGCTCCAGCCAGCCTTTGCTCTCCACAGTCCCGTCAGTCATGCTCACTACAGGGTAGAGCCCTCTCTCATTGACCGACGGCATAAGATCCGTCCCCTCATGTCCCCGCTCTCCTCCATAGCTTCGCCCGAACAGCCAGGAATCCTCAAAGGACACCGTCAGTTTCCTGTGACCTGAGACCTCTGCCACCGGAAAATATACCACATCATCCCAGACCGCCCGGCACGCCGAGACATATCCACTCCATTCCGGCCGGACTGCCCAGCGTTCTCTTTTTTCTGCCAGGTTCTCTGCTGAGAGGTCTGTCTCTTCTCTTAAAAAATCGCTCTCCAGCCAGTACAGTGCCACAGCTTCTCCCGGAGACTCCCACTCGCCTGCCAGTTCCAGCATCTCCTCACTGGACGGCTGCCTCCTGAGATCTGCGGAGAAAAGGATCTCCTCTGTCAGCCTGCCCACCTGGCTGACCTCTTTGAGATGCGGGATCCAGACAGCTGAAAAAAGGACGAAAAGAAAGAGAGAGAAAGCTGGTACCGACAACTTCGCCTTTCTCAGAAAATCACCTTTTTCTTTTACCATATGACCTGCTCATAAAAATCATTCCCGCATCATATATCTGAAATAACAACGGACACGCAAGGCTGGTATTTCCATGAAACATTTTCCGGCAGGGATCGCTGTCACCGCACTGTTTGCCGCCATGCTCTTTTTCCCGAAAGCAGTTTTTATCGGGGCAAGCGAAGGACTTCTGCTGTGGTTTCAGATCATCTTCCCGACCCTCTTCCCCTTTCTTGTGATCACAAATCTCCTGATGTCCTCAGGCGGTCTCCGTTTTATCGCAGGCGTGTTAGGAAAACCCTTCCGGTGTCTGCTCCGTGCCTCACAAAACGGTGCTTTTGCCGTGCTCTCAGGGTTCCTGTGCGGATATCCCATGGGCGCCAAAGTAACGGCCGATCTTCTCAGAAAAAAGCTGATCACGAAAGACGAAGCGCAGTATCTCCTCTCTTTCTGCAATAATACAAGCCCGATCTTTATCATAAATTTCATCGTCTGGAAAACCTTCGGACAGGAAAAACTGCTCATTCCCACACTTTGCATCCTGATCCTCACACCGGTGCTTTTGAGTTTTATCTTCCGCAGATTTTATCTGCATGGGCGGAAGTATTTCACAGACCCTGTGCAGGATCCGCGCACAGCGGGACCATCGTTTCATTTTTCGGATCTGGATGCCTGCCTGAACGACAGTTTCGAGGCGATCGTAAAAGTAGGCGGATATATCATCATTTTTTCCGTCCTCCTCTCCCTTCTGAGCATCCTGCCGATCCGGGAAGACCTTTTCCTGATGACAGCGCCGGCGCTTGAGATGACAAACGGGATACTCCTCCTGAAAGAGCGGATCGATAACTTTCTCCTATGTTATCCTGCGGTCCTCGCCCTGACTTCCTTCGGCGGGCTGTGTGCGGCAGCACAGACCCAGTGCATGCTGGACGGCACCGGACTGCCTTTTTTTCCTTATATCATAGAAAAACTGGCTGCCGCATTGGCAGCCAGTCTGTTGGCTATCCTGTATGTTCTTTTCCTCTATCCTAGCTGATCCCGTCCTGAGAGTCATATCCTTCCTCTTCCGGGATATCCAGTTCAGCACGGTTGGAACGGACTGTATCGTAGCATTCCTGGAGGGAGTTGATCAGACCGTCATACTTCGTTGTGTAGCTGTCGAGTGTATGTCCGATAATGCTCTCGGCATTGGCAAGAAGGTCGTCCGTATACTGGATCGCCCCGATGCGGATGGTGTTCGCATCCCGGGTCGCATTATCTATGATCTCCTGTGCCTGCGCGGTCGCCTGAGTCACGATCTCGTTTGCCTGTGCATACGCCTGCTGCATGATCTCATGTTCGCTCACAAGTTCCGTTGTCTGAACCTGTGCCTCCTCGATCATGGCGTCCGCCTTCGCCTTTGCATCAGCAAGAATCGCATCCCTGTTGGCGATGATCTTCTGATAACGTTTGATCTCATCCGGCGTCTTCATGCGCAGTTCTCTGAGAAGTTCATCCAGGTGTTCCTTGTTCACGATGATCTTTGTCGTGGAAAGAGGCTGGAATTTACAATCTCTGTCGATGTATTCCTCGATCTCTTCAATAATCTGCTCAATACGGCTGCTCATTGTTACACTCTCCTTTTTGTATTCATCTTTTTCCTAAGTTCTTCAGCCACTGCTTCCGGCACAAACTGTGACAGATCTCCCCCAAAAGCAGCGATCTCTCTCACTGTAGTGGAACTCAAATAGGAATATTCAATACTTGTAGTCAAAAACATAGTCTCCACTTCGGGAGCAAGCTTATGATTTGTCTGAGACATCTGCAGTTCATACTCAAAATCTGTGATCGCTCTCAGACCTCTGATGACGACATCTGCTCCGACTCTCTTTGCAAAGTCTACCAGAAGCCCGTCAAACGGAAGGATCCTGACATTCGGCAGATCTTTCGTCACTTCCTCTAACATTTTAACACGTTCTTCCACAGAAAACAACGGCATTTTCGCTTTATTGTTCAGCACTCCGACAATTAATTCATCCACGATCTTACACGATCTCAATATGATGTCATAGTGCCCGTATGTAACCGGGTCAAAGCTTCCCGGATAAACTGCTCTTAACATATTTCTTTCCTTCCTGACTTTTCCAGAAACACATGTTTGTTCGTCTTATAGACCTTCTCTCTCGTGACTTCAAATCCGAGCCGCTCTGCGTAGGAAAAGTCTGTCTCCTTTGAAGCCTCCACGATAATGACCGTATCCTCATATATCAGTTCAGAATCCGAAAGATACTCCAGCACCATCTTCTCCAG
Organism: Candidatus Mediterraneibacter intestinavium; assembly: GCA_019119205.1. Lineage (GTDB taxonomy): Bacteria > Bacillota > Clostridia > Lachnospirales > Lachnospiraceae > Mediterraneibacter > Mediterraneibacter intestinavium. The sequence goes on along the minus strand of DWXK01000009.1, from coordinate 27,013 downwards.
CCCACGGTCATATGGAGGATCCATGAAGACGAAATCAAAAACCTTTTCCCCTTCCAGCTGATACAGGGCGTTCATCACATCTCGCGTCATCGTGAGCGCTTTCGCCTCAAGCCGCGTGAACTTCAGGTTTTCCTTGATACATGCCATAGCTTTCGGATTGTTCTCCACAAACACAGCTTCCTTCGCGCCCCTGCTCAGCGCCTCGATCCCGATACCGCCGCTCCCGCTGAACAGATCCAGGAACACACAGTCATACATGGACGGTCCGATCATATTGAACAGGGTCTCCTTGATCCGGTCTGTCGTCGGTCTTGTATCCAGCCCTTCCAGGGTCTTAAGCCGAAGCCGCTTCGCACTTCCGGCGATCACTCTCATATTTCGACACCTCTCTTACTTAACTATGCTGAATTTTAGCAGAAAAAAGCACCCAGGTCAATCCCGAGTGCTTTTCTCCGCCTCACTTTGATGATCCCGGCATTTCAGGGTCTGCTCTTTGGCATACTGTCATGCCTTCGATCACTGTTCGGCACAGTTCCCGGCTGGAAATGTTATTTTCCTGCCATCTGTTTCTCCTGCTGTTCGATCATTTTTTTGACCATATATCCACCTACAGATCCGTTCTGCTTGGAGGTAAGGTCTCCGTTGTAACCGTCAGATAACGGTACTCCGAGTTCGTTAGCTACCTCGTACTTGAATTTGTCCAGAGCGCCCTTTGCTTCAGGCACTGCTGCTCTGTTAGATGAACGACTTGCCATTTTTGTTTCCTCCTTCTGCATTTTAGTAACTGTATCAGTTACATTCTTGTGTTCTGTAACAGATCCTTCCGGCTGCATCTGTATGTAGTCTGCCGCCTGATGCAGCCGTCTGCCATACATCTGCTTCCGTCTGTCTTTCTGTTACGCTGTTAGTATATGGAGGATCTTCACTTTTAAACTGGAAATCATTTCTTTTCCTGAATCATCAGCTGTCACAATGTCGCTTCCAGATTCTGGTCTGTGATGTACCGCTCCAGTGCAGAGGAAAGTCTCGCATATTCCGGACTCTTCAGTTCCGGATCAGCTTTAAGCATCTCACCTGCCGCCTCTGCAGCCTGCTTTAAGATGACAGAATCCTGGAACACATCGCCCAATTTAAAATCCATGATCCCGCTCTGGCGGATCCCAAAGAGGTCTCCCGGTCCCCTGAGCCTGAGATCCTCACTCGCGATAAAGAAACCGTCGTTGGAATGGTTCAGGATGTCCAGACGTTCCTTTGTCTCGTCCGACTTTGAGCCTGTCATAAAAATACAATAGGACTGATATTTTCCTCTCCCGACTCTTCCCCGGAGCTGATGGAGCTGTGCAAGCCCGAACCGTTCTGCATTTTCTATCATGATCACAGTGGCGTTTGGTACGTCGATCCCAACTTCCACCACTGTCGTGGACACCAGGATCTGTATCTCGTTCCTTCCGAACGCATCCATGATCTCATCCTTCTCCTGCTGTTTCATCCTGCCGTGAAGACAGCCGACACGGACCTGATCCCCCATCGTTTCGGAGAGCATTTCCGAATAATCAAGGACGTTTTCCGCCTCAAGTGCCTCACTCTCTTCCACCATGGGACAGATCACATAGCACTGCCGCCCCTCTTCCACCTGCTTTTTCATGAAATTGTATGCCGTTTTACGATATCCGGTATCCACCACGCAGTTCTTGATCGGCAGACGGTTCTTTGGCATCTCATCGATCACGGAGATATCCAGATCTCCATAGAGGATGATCGCCAGTGTCCTTGGGATAGGTGTCGCGCTCATCACCAGGATATGGGGCATATTCCCCTTTCCCGCCAGAGCCTCCCTCTGTTTCACGCCGAACCGGTGCTGTTCGTCCGTCACTACAAGGGCAAGATCCCTGTAGGATACTTTTTCCTGGATCAGGGCATGGGTCCCGATCACGATCGATACTTCGCCGCTCTCGATCCGCCCGTATGCCTCCCGCTTCTGTTTCGCAGTCATCGATCCGGTGAGCAGTTCCGCCCGAAGAGGGATGTGATATTCTCCAAGCATGCCTGATATGTTCTCGTAATGCTGTCTCGCCAGCACTTCCGTAGGTGCCATCAGAGCCCCCTGATATCTGTTCAGTCCGGCGAGCAGAAGGGCAAGGAAAGCCACCACGGTCTTGCCGGACCCCACATCTCCCTGTACCAGCCTTGACATGACAAACTCTCCCTGCATGTCAGAGCGGATCTCATCCCACACCTTCCTCTGCGCTCCGGTAAGGCTGTAAGGCAGCTCTTCCAGAAACCGGTCTATCTCCGGGCGGTCCGCAAGTTCAAAGGGATTCCCCGCCCGGTCCTCTCTGTCTTTCAGCCTGCGCAGGGAAAGGGTAAATATCAGGAATTCTTCAAAAACAAACCGTTTCCGTGCTTCCAGAAACCCTTCTTTACTTTCCGGGAAATGCATCCTCCTTACTGCCGCCTCATAGGGCATGAAATGATACTTCTCTGTCAGTGCCTCAGGAAGGATGTCCTGCCGGGCGTTCACACACTCCAGCGCCTGCCTGACCGCCTTGACGACCGCATTGTTTGACAGGCCTGCCGTCAGCGTATAGACCGGCTGCATGGAATCTCTCTTTTCTTCATATTTTGCCGCCGGATAGAAGATCTCGGGATGCTCCATGACAAGTCCGTCCCGTTTCCGCATCACACGCCCCCGCAGGGTCAGCGCTCCGCCTTTGCCCAGCGTATTCCTCAGGAACGGCATACGGAACCAGATCACTTTCAAAGTCCCGGTCAGGTCTTTCAGATAGAGTGTGGTCACCTGCATATTCCTTGTTCCCGACACCTGGATCCGTCCGAACACTGCTCCTGTCACCGTACATACCTTACCCTCACATACTTCAGCGATCGGTACCGGGTCCTCAAAGATCTCGTAGCTCCTTGGATAATAACGGATCAGGTCACCCACTGTCCGGATCCCGACCCGGGCAAAAAGTTCCGCTGTCTTCTCCCCGATCCCTTTCATCTCAATGATTCGCGAATTTTCATTCATCCTCAAATTCTCCTGTCGTCATATCCCTGTAGGATTAAAAAATCGGGACCCTCCTCCTTCCCGAAGAGTGTCCCTCTTTTTCTGTCATAATATGTTCTGACGTATCGTCCCGTTTTCTGTGCATGCACATTCAGGGCGCCACACTCATACAGACTCAGCCTATTCTACAGAGATCACATAATAGTAGATCGGCTGTCCGCCCGCATGAAGGTCGATATCCACATCCGGATAAATTTCTTCCACAGCTGCCGCGAATCTCTCCGCATCTTCAGCAAGGACATCCTGTCCGTAATAAAGGCTGATCAGTTCTGAATCCTCATCGACCATATGTCCGAGCATTTCTTTCGTTGTCTCTTCCACAGACTGTCCGACTGAGAGGATCCCCTTATCACCGATTCCCATGATATCTCCCTCATGGATCTCTTTGTCGTCAATATGGGTATCCCGAACTGCATAAGTCACCTGTCCGGTCTTCACATTCCCGATCGCTTCCTTCATGGACTCAAAGTTTGTGTCCACATCAGCCTCCGGCATATAGCTGATAACAGCGGTGATACCCTGGGGCACTGTCTTTGTCGGAATCACAAGGATGTCCTTGTCCTTTGTGAGCGACTGTGCCTGGTTTGCCGCAAGGATAATGTTCTTATTGTTCGGAAGGATAAAGATATGGTCTGCATTCACATTGTCGATGGCCGTCAGCATATCGTCTGTACTCGGGTTCATCGTCTGACCGCCCTCTATGATGTAGTCCACTCCCAGTTCCCGGAAGATCTCATTCATCCCTTCTCCTATAGAAACAGCGATGAATCCTACCGGCTTTCTCGGCTCTTTCTTTTTCTTCTCCTGTGCAGTCTCCGCCTGCTGTGCAGCAACCTTCTCCGCATCACGGATCAGTTTCTCGTGATGTTCCTCACGCATGTTGTCGATCTTCATCCGTGAGAGCTGTCCGTAGGAGAGCCCCTTCTGGATCGCAAGACCCGGATCATTGGTGTGAACATGGACTTTGACCACGTCTTCATCCGCGACACAGACGATGGAGTCACCGATAGATTCCAGATATCCCTTGAACTCTGTCTCATCTTTCTCTGTGAATTCTTTCTCTGTCATGATAATGAATTCTGTACAGTAACCAAACTTGATATCTGTCTCCACCTGCTGTGATGGCTTGACCATCTTTGTCGCCGGTCCTGCCTCGATCGCAGAATAATCGATCTCTTTTCCAAGAAACGCATCGTACGCTCCACGGAGCACTTCGATGAGTCCCTGTCCGCCGGAATCTACAACACCGGCTTCCTTGAGTACCGGGAGCATCTCCGGTGTCTGCTTCAGGACTTCCTCTGCATAGCTGATGACCTCAGGGATGAACACTTCAAGGTCCTCTGTCGTCTCAGCAAGTTCCGCTGCTTTCTGCGCAGCTCCCTTTGCCACGGTCAGGATCGTTCCTTCTTTTGGCTTCATGACCGCCTTGTAGGCTGTCGCCGTCGCCCGCTCGCAAGCCTGCGCGAGTATATTGACGTCGATCTCCTCGTACTCTCTGATCTCTTTTGTAAATCCACGGAGAAGCTGGGAAAGGATCACGCCCGAGTTACCTCTTGCTCCTCTGAGGGAACCGGAAGAGATCGCCTTCGCTGTCGATACCATGTCCGGGTTTTCAAGAGCACGCACTTCCTTTGCTGCCGACATGATAGTCAGCGTCATATTGGTCCCTGTATCCCCGTCAGGTACAGGGAATACATTCAGTTCATTAATGTATTCTTTTTTCGCTTCCAGATTCGCTGCTCCGGCAAGAAACATCTTCTGAAGCATCTCCGTATTTATCGTCTTAACAGCCACGACAAAATCCTCCTTAATCTATCACTCTCACACCTTCAACGAAGATGTTGATCTTATCCACCGTCATACCGGTAAATTCTTCTACCTTATATTTTACATTGCTCATAAGGTTATCAGAGACCGAAAGGATATTTACGCCATAGGATACTATCACATGGAAATTCAGTGTGAGGGTGTTCTCATCCGAGATCTCAACCTGGATCCCATGCGTCAGGCTGTCCCTTTTCAGAAGACGCACCAGCCCGTCCTTCATATTCACTGCAGCCATTCCCACAATGCCGAAACACTCGACTGCGACTGACCCTGCGTACTTTGCTATAACTTCAGGGTTGATCGTAATGATTCCAAGATCCGTGCTCATACTTCCCTTCATCATTTATTACCTCCAGTTCTACTATTGGATTTTTCCACAAATAACATGATTATTATACTATCAGTTCCGTATTTTTACAACATTGTTTCACTTTTTTTAAAAAATACTTGCAAACAAAATATCTTTCTGCTAGAATATCATTGTTATGAGTCTAAATGACCAGTTCAGATCGTTAGGAGGTGCAGTCATGGCTAAATGTGCTATTTGCGAAAAGGGTGCTCACTTTGGTAACAGTGTAAGCCACTCTCATAGAAAAACACCAAAAATGTGGAAATCAAACGTAAAGTCCGTTAGAGTAAAAACAGAAGGCGGATCCAAGAAAATGTACGTTTGCACATCCTGCTTAAAGTCAGGACGCGTAGAGCGTGCATAAACAGTTTGAACCTGCAAAAGAATAAAAAAGAGATTGATGCAAGCTGGCTTGTAATCAATCTCTTTTTTATTCTTTTATAGGGCGAACGCCCTTGAGCGAGATGCAGCGCAGCGGAATCGAGCTGCAGGTTCAAACGGACGCTGCCATAACTTTTATCATTTGCCCGATTGATGCAAGCTGGCTTGTAATCAATCTCTTTTTTATTCTTTTATAGGGCGAACGCCCTGAGCGAGATGCAGCGCAGCGAAATCGAGCTGCAGGTTCAAACGAACGCAGCCATAATTCTTATCGAGCAGCCGATCAATGCATCCTCTAACAGCAGAACAGCCGGTACCCTGTCAGCAGCAGCCCCACCAGTATGATCACGCCCCAGACAAGATTAGGAAGCAGCATCATGATAAACATTCCAAGTGCCATGCAAAACAGCGCAAAACCCAGTACCTTTTTCATTCTGCCACTTCCGATATTTTTCTTAACACATTCTATGCTTTTGATCTCAGCTTTATGCCTCTTCTTCTGAATCCAGGATATCCATCACTTCTTTTTCGGTCATCCGCTCTTCTTTATCCGCTGTAAAACGGTCAACCACATCCGGGATCATATCAAGGATCTTCGTGATCGTATCCTGGTTCTTGATATTTACAAGTTTTGTCTGCCCATCCTGGATCACGATCACCGCGCTGGGAGATATCTTTCCTCCCATACCGCCCATGCCTTTCTCTTTCTTCTCCGCATTGAACGCTCCCGCGCCGATCCCAAAAGACACATCCACAAGAGGAAGTATGATCGTCCCGTTGATATGGATCGCTTCTCCCACTACCGTTTTTGATGTGACGACACTGTCCATTCCCTGAAAGAGCGCCTCTACTGTCTCTTTAAAATTATTACCGTCAGCCATTTTTGTATCCTCCTCTTATGGTTTTATAACTTGAACTTCCGGATATGCCGGTATGTTATCCTTACATTTTTATCCCAGATCAGGTTCCAGGCTGTGATCAGGACATATATGATCCTGAATTTTCCTTCAATATAAGCATTCCCTTTTAGGATCCTCTGTTCGAAATTCGGCTGCAGCTGAGTAAACTCCCCGATCATCGGATAGATCATACTGATCCCAGCCAGGATATATCCCGTATGCTCCGGGTTCCTGCATCCAAACTCCACATTGAAATCCATTTTTTTCGGTCGGAGAAAGCCGAGAAATCTCTTCAGTTCCTTCAACACTCTGAAAAAAGCGTTTCTGTGCACTTCACTTTCTATGAATGCCTTCAGCCTGTCCTTTTTTCTTGTCAGCACCTTCATTTTATCACAGAATTTTCGGAATGTATATTTTATCCGCCCCAAATATTTTTCAAAGCGTTTTGACATAGATTCTTTCTCCGGCGCTTTTTTCTTTGTCCGCGCCTCCGGCCCCCTCGCTTCTTTCCGTGAATCCTCACGGTGCTGCACAGTTTTGGCTGGAGCTGTTTTTCGTTCTTCTTTGGGTGTACTTTCCGGTTTCGGCGCTTCCCGGTCAGGTACATTTTCCCGCTCCGCCTCATTTCGCGTTTCGTGCTGCTCCGGGTCGGGTGCTTTCTCCAGACACTGTGCATCCTGTTCTGCGTCTTCCTCCTCTTCGCCTCCCATATGTTTCCAGGCGATCCGCAGCCTCCAGCTCACTTCACCACCGTGATAGACAGCTTCTCCTGAGAGTAAGCGGAAGAGCCAGTGAAATCTCACCTTTCCGAAAAGAGTATCCGGATTTCCCCGGCAGGATCCTTCCGCTCTGTAGCAAAGAGGCGAGAGCGAGACCGTCAGAAAGAGAAGAAGGATCAGCAGGAGCAGGACCAGGAGCAGGATCCCGATGATCTTTAAAATTAGCAGAAGTATATGTAACATCAGTATTACCTTCCTGTCCTTTCATATTCATCCTGCCTTGCCAGAAGATACTGACGGATCTCTGCATTTCCGGTTTCCCGGAACACATCATCCGTAATGCGTTCTACCATGTACAGTGCATCCATATATCCGTCAGCGATCCCCACGACAAAGAGTTCTTCCCTGTCAAAAATGTGCTGTTTGAGGAGCATGCTGGAATAAAACTCCAGGTTGTTCTGTTCTCCTCCCGCAAGGGTTATGACATACACTGCAGGCTGCAGTCTGTTCTCCTGTAATTTTTTCATGATCTTCTTCTTTTTATTCATCCAGGTCTCACTGACATAGAGATCATGGTAAAATTTCACCTGCATACGTTGTCATCCCCGTCAATCATAATATGAATCAAGTATCTGTTTTGCGATTGACACCGCTTTGCCGCTCGCACTTCCGTCCGACCCTTCTGTGATCACACTGATGACCAGATCCGGATTATCCACATTGGTAAATCCCATGAACCAGGAGTGGGTCTTCTCACCGTCTGACAGACTGTACTCTGCAGTCCCCGTCTTTCCGGCAGCAGTATAGGACGAACCGCTCAACACGGACCCCGTCCCTTCTTCCACAACAGCCGTCATATATTCTTTCAGCTGGGCAGCCTCATCCGAAGTCATAAGCCGCCGATAACTCTTCGGGACATTTCTGCGGATCTCTGTCCCGGTATAATTTGTCACGCTGTCCACAAGATACGGCTCCATCAGTGTTCCGCCGTTGGCGATCGCCTGCGTGATCAGTGCCATATGGTACGGACTGACCGTAGTCTTCCCCTGCCCCATTGCTGTCATCATGATCTCCGCCTCACTGGATTCCGATGTCAGTGCGAAAGAACTCTTCGTATATCCGAGAACTGAGGGAAGATCACTGTTGAACAGCAGGTCCTCCGCCGTATCCCGGTAGCCGTCAATATCCAGAAGTGTCCCTATATTGGCAAAAGATGCGTTACAGGAATTCGCGATCGAGGATCTCAGATCTTCAAATCCATGTACGGTCCCGTTAAAGCAGTGGATCGTGGTATCACCTGTGGTGATCTCACCGGAACAGTCATACGTATAATCAGCAAAGTTACTGTTCTGTCTCATAAAAGCAAGGGTGGTCACGATCTTAAATGTAGAACCCGGAGCGTAAGACCCCTGGGTCGCCCTGTTCAGGAGAGGACTGTTCTCCTCGTCAGAATTGAGCGTTGACCAGTCGCTTAATATAGAATTCGGGTCATAATCCGGCTTGGAGACCATGGACAGGATCTTTCCAGTGCTCGCCTCCATTACCACCACGGCTCCCCGGTTGTCACCAAGAGCATCATAGGAAGCCTGCTGAAGATCCGCATCCAGGGTTGTCACCACCGTGTCGCCGCGGTTCTTTGAATCCGTGAACTGATTCTGCAGTTTTTCAAGGAAAAAAGCATTGGACGTCAGAAGTTCAAAGTTCTCCACAGACTCAAGCCCTGTATTGCCCAGTTCCGGATCACTGTATCCGATCACATGGGAAAATACATTGCCGTACGGATAACTTCTCGTCTCCGTACCGTCGTCCGCAACGTTCGTCGTCGCCAGCACGTTTCCGTTCCGGTCCACGATATCTCCTCTGACGACAGTCTCCGCGAAACTGTCCTGGCGCTGATTATAAGGACTGTTCACCACCGTCCGCGCCCTGACTATCGTAAAATATAAAAGGTAAATGATCAGAGCGATAAATAGGATGACAAAGAAATATGTTACCCTAGCGAACTCTTTGTTTCTTGCGCGTTCTCTGTTTTGGGACTTCTTCGAACCTCGGTCCTGCCTTCGCTGTGTTCTTTCTGTTCGTCTTTCTCGGCTCATTTCTCAACTCTCTTTCTCTCTTTCTTTCAATCCTCTCTTCTTCCTCGTCCTCGCGGATGATATAGAGCCCCTGGATGATACCGAACATGATCATCGTGCTCAGCAGGGAGCTTCCGCCGTAACTCACAAGAGGAAGGGTCACTCCTGTGGAAGGGATGAATTTTGTCACTCCTCCGATCTGGAGAAACACCTGAAAGATATAACATGTGCCTAATCCCAGCGCGATCAGCTTATAGAAAGGGTCGCGCAGTTCCATTGCGATGTTTAAGAACATCACGTAACAACTCACACAGATCAGTATGAGACAGAGCGCATAGATCACGCCCATCTCCTCTGTGATCGCCGAAAAGATAAAGTCTGTCTCCGCTACAGGGATCGTGTCCGGCTGTCCCTGGAACAGCCCGGTCCCGAACCAACTCCCCGTCCCGATGGCAAAGAGGGACTGCGCAAGCTGATATCCGCCTCCACTGTAAGCTGCAAACGGATCCTGCCATGCCTGGACCCTCACCTGGATATGGGAGAACAGGTTATATCCCACTATGGCTGCCAACACTCCCGCTCCGACTCCAGCCAGAGCATACAGGGGCTGTCTGGTAGCCACATAGAGCATGACCAGATATACGACAAAAAAGATCAATGCCGCTCCAAGATCTGTAGACAGCACGAGTATCAGAACATGCCCCGCTGCGATCGCGGTAGTCACGACCACATTTTTAAACTCCGTTGACTTCTTCAGGCTCGCTGCCACAAAGAAAACAAACAGGATCTTTACAAATTCTGATGGCTGGATGCTGATCGGTCCCAGGTCAAAACTCAGTTTTGCTCCGCCGGATGAGACTGCGAAAACCGCAACAAACAGAAGCGCTGCCCCTCCCACGCCAGCGTAGATATAGGTCCAGTTCTCCAGAAATTTAAGCTTCCGTATCAGGATCGGCACCGTCAGTCCGAAGACGATACCAAGGATGACGAAGATCATCTGGCGCACCGCACTTCCATATGGAGATCCATTGTCTGACGAAAGCCTCGTGATCATGATCATGCCCGCGCTGATCAGCATACACATATTATTGACGACCAGTCTGGATACATTCGGGTAGATCAGATTGTATAAAAGGATCACCGCCAGGAGCGTCACTGCCAGCGCCGCATAGATAAACATGATCCTGATGTCGTCCGTCGCCAGATACATGGCGCCGAATGCGGTAAACTGCAGCAGGAACATAAGTACGTTCTGCCGGATCAGCACCCGCTTTTCTTCATCCTCATAGTTTCTCGTAAAGATCGAAAAACACGAGAATGTATATGCCGCCATCAGGATGATGATGATGTATTTTGATATTTGAATGACTATATTGACCACTTGTTCACCTGCTTTATATGATTCCTCTTTTAAAGTGTCCCTGCGTATATCCGGTCTGCAGCACGGAACTGCTCTTCTCCTTCCCCGAAAATACATCGCAGAGTTCAGCAAGCAGCTTCTCTGTATCTGCTCCGGACTCTGTGCTGAACTGGAACCTCAGAGACGCGGGAGCAAGCTGCCCGATCCGCCGGATCTGATTTCCCAGATAAAGAGGTTCTGAATTATAAATGATATTGTAACAGAACTGACAGCAGTTCTCCACCTTAAATTTCTTTTTATACCGGTCGGTCAGGACCGTGATACCGGGCTTTTTGCTGCAGCCGGAAGCAGTCTTCCTGACACACTGCGCAGAGATCATTACCGGAAGATATCCGTACGCGACCATCTCACAGTCCTGCACTCCCAGCGCTTCCAGTTCGCTTTCATTGAGCTCCAGGGGAGCCGTAAAATGACACACTCCCTGTCGCTTCCAGAACTCTTTTGCATACCGGTTGAACACATATAGATTATGGTCTAATATGACCGTTTTGTCAAATCGCAGTTTTCTAAGGAAATGAAAGCTTTCTTGATTTCTGATCAGAAATCCGTCTGCCGTGAAAGATAACAGCAGATCTGCCTCCGCTGTAAGAGTGTCTGACGCTTCATCGCGGAATATATGCGGCAGCGCCGGAACCACCTGTACTCTCAGGGCTTTTATCCTCTCAACAGAACGCCTGATCACAGGATCACGGAAGAAATCACGGCTCATCCTGCACTCCGCATATACGCGCCGTATCCCGCTGTCCGGATGTCCGGAGAGGAACCGCTCCGCTGCCTGTAACTGTTCGACAGTAGAGACCAGTACCGAAAAAGGCAGCGTCTGCGCATTCTCTTCTGCCCGTGTTCCGGCTGACGCCTCTGTGCTGTCCATAACAGGTGTCTGCTTTCCAACTGACGTCTGTCCCCTGTCAGCAACAGACAGGGGCTTTCTATCCGGGGTTTTTCGCCTGTTCCGATCAAGGAGCGCTTCTTTCAGTCCTGCGAACGCCTCTCTCCTCAGCATTTTCAGCTGCTGGACCGGAAGAAAGATATTGTCGCCGGCAGTGATCTCCAGCTTTTCGAAACAGAACTCGGAATTCCCGGTTTTCCTTATCTGGCATTCCGCCTCACTCTCCGTCAGAGGACGGTTCTGCGCAGCCTGCACCGTTTCCGATGACTCTGCCATATACACAGTATCGCCACAGCTTACTGTCAGATATGCGGGCGCCCCTTCGCAGAGGACGAGGTTCCCCGAGACCCGCACCTGCGTCATCCCGCTCAGATACCTCTCATGGATCCTGCGGATGAGCTGTTCGTTTCGGATCCGGTTAAATACACTTCCCTTTTTAAACACGGCTCCCTTCTGTACAAGAAAGCTCAGGCTCTCCCCTTTTTTCACTTCTTTTCCAAGGGTATAGTTATTCCTGCCTCCGCCGGTCTCCAGTACATCTCCCCGCTCCAGCCCGGTCAGCGCGATCCCGCGGATCTCTCTTCCCTGCTGTGCAGTCACACGCACCGCAGGCACACCTGCATGGTTCGGTCTTTCCAGGGCAAGCATGTCCCGCCCGTTGTGCTCTTTATAATACCCCGTGTGGGACCCTCCCCGGTTATAGAGATCCATCAGGATCTCCCTGTCTCTGTCCTCCACCCGGAAATCTTTCTTTCCGTTCTGCAGATACAGATCCGTATATTTTCTGTACATCGCTGTCACAGCAGCGACATACTCCGGATTTTTCATCCTCCCCTCGATCTTGAAGGAATCGATCCCCGCCTCGATCATCTCCGGGATCAGTTCGAGCGTGCAGATGTCCTTCAGACTGAGAAAATATTTTTTCTCCCCGTCCACTGTATAGGGAAGCCTGCAGGGCTGGGCGCACTGTCCCCGGTTCCCGCTCCGTCCGCCGATCATACTGCTCAGCAGGCACTGTCCCGAATAACAGTAACAGAGAGCTCCATGTACAAAGCACTCGATCTCCAGCCCTGTCTCCTCCCGGATCTTTCGGATCTCGGAAAGTGAAAGTTCCCTCGCCGGGACAACTCTCACTGCGCCCTGCTCTTCAAGAAATCTCGCTCCACGGGCATTTGTGATCGTCATCTGCGTGCTGGCATGGATGTCCATTCCCGGGAAATTTGTTCTCACAAACTCAAACACTCCCATATCCTGGACTATGACCGCGTCAAGCCCTGCTTCATAAAGAGGCGCAAGATAGTCGAACAGTTCTCCGATCTCCGTCTCTTTCAGGAGCGTGTTCACTGTCAGATAAAAGCGGCGTCCATGGAGATGTGCCTCTCCGATCGCCTGGATAAGTTCTTTTTCTGAAAAATTGTCCGCGTATGCCCTCGCCCCGAACCTGGGACCTCCTGCATAAACGGCATCAGCACCGGCATTCACCGCTGCCAGGAAGCAGTCGTAGGAGCCTGCCGGTGCGAGGATCTCTATCTTTCTCTGTAAATTATCACTGTCCATATCACTGTTTTCCATTTCTTTCTTATTAATGAAATAGGCTGTCGTACCTGACAGCCTATCTTTTACCTTCTCCGGTTTTTCATCTCTGTTTCCAGCTTGACGATCTGCATCTGAAGGTCGTTATTCTCCTCTTTCATCTTCGCAAGTTCTTTCTCCGCGTTCTCCAGTTTGATCTGCGCGGAGATCAGCTCGTGTTTCAGATCGTACATTTCTTTGTCTTTCATCTCGATATCATTCTCAAGGGAATCCCCCTGCTTCTTCGCCTTGAAATAGTCATCAGCGATATTCAGGGCAAGGAGAACATTCCTTGTATCCGCACTCTGCTTCCGGTATCCTTCACTGTTCGCACACTCCGTTATCTTATGGTTCAGATAGGAAGATACTTTCTGCAGATACTCTTCTCCCTCAAATCCACTGAGAGTGTATACTTTTCCCCCGATCAATACTTCTGTAAAATGTTTTGCCGAACTCATAGCATCCTCCTCGTGTTTCCTAAAAGCTATTATAAACTATTTGCCAGTAAAAACCAACAGTTTTTTTGGACAGATGTCAGGTCCGGACCTTTCACAGGGGCGACGGTATCCCAAGGTGCCCGTATGCACGCTCTGTCACGATCCGCCCGCGAGGTGTCCTCTGGATAAATCCGTTCTGCAGGAGATACGGCTCGTACACGTCTTCCAGAGTCCCGGCGTCTTCCGAGATGGCAGCAGCAAGGGTATCCAGCCCCACAGGCCCTCCCTGGAATTTCTCGATCATAGTCAGGAGGATCATCCTGTCATTGTGATCCAGCCCGTATTTATCTACATCCAGAAGGTCCAGCGCATAATCCGCCACCTTTCGGGTGATCTTCCCGTCATATTTTACCTGGGCAAAATCCCGAACCCTCTTCAGAAGGCGGTTTGCCAGACGGGGCGTTCCCCGGGACCTTCTCGCAAGTTCCAGCGCACCGTCCTCCTCGATCTCCACATCCAGCACACGGGCAGACCGAAGGATAATGGTCTTTAGTTCCTCGTTCGTATAAAACTCCAGCCGGTCCACCACCCCGAAGCGGTCACGCAGGGGAGCTGTCAGCATCCCCACTCTCGTCGTTGCCCCCACCAGGGTAAATTTCGGCAGGTTCAGCCGGATCGACCTGGCGCTCGCGCCTTTGCCGATCATGATATCGATAGCATAATCTTCCATCGCCGGATAGAGCACCTCTTCTACCTGACGGTTCAGCCGGTGGATCTCGTCCACAAAGAGTACGTCGTTCTCCTGAAGACTGTTCAGGATCGCCGCGATCTCGCCTGGCTTCTCGATCGCAGGACCGGAAGTCACTTTTAGATTGACCCCCATCTCATTTGCGATGATCCCTGCCAGGGTCGTCTTTCCAAGTCCGGGAGGGCCGTAAAAAAGCACATGATCCAGCGCCTCTCCCCTCGCTTTCGCAGCTTCAATATAAACTTTCAGTGTTTTTTTCGCCTTCTCCTGACCGATGTAGTCATCCAGAGTCTGAGGTCGAAGCTGTCCCTCTATCTTAATATCTTCTTCCAGATTTTCCGTTGTTATGATTCGCTTTCCCACCATGCTCACCTTTCGCTGTACTTCATTTTCTCCCTGGCCTGTTCAGGCGCTTTTCCTGGTCAAAAGAGATATTTCAAAGCCTCTTTCAGGATATCCTCCACAGTCACGCAGTCCGGCGAAGTTTTCTTTACGGCACGCATGCTCTCCGCGCTCCCGTACCCGAGAGCCACAAGAGCCTGCACAGCCTCCGCCTGCATCCCGCTCTCCGATGTTCCGGATACAGTGCCGGGCACCTCATCGCCATGGGCTGCATGTTCCAGCACATCCTCGATCTTCATCTTATCTTTCAGCTCCAGTATCAGTTTCTCCGCCGTCTTCTTCCCGATCCCCGGCGCCGCCGAGATCGCTTTTGCATCCCCCGACATGACCGCAAAGCGGAGTTCATCCGGAGACAGACAGGAAAGGATATTAAGACCGCCCTTCGGTCCGATCCCGCTCACCCCGATCACGAGCCGGAAGACCTCAAGATCCTCCCGGGTCAGGAATCCGAAGAGATGCATCGCATCTTCCTTTACATTGAGATATGTATAGATCTTCACTTCATTTCCGACCGGAGGCAGAAGGCTCAGCGCCTGTCCTGACATAAAGACGCCGTATCCGACGCCTCCCACATCAACGACCGCCTTATCCTCTTCCACCGCCGCCAGTTCTCCGCGCACATATGATATCATGGTTTTCCTCTTTCTTTTCTGTCATCTTTTTTGTCTGCATCTCTGCACGATATACCGCTGAGCAGCCCCTCATTTCGACATCAGGTCGATCTGACGGATCCGTTTCAGCACTTCCCCTGAAATAACGCCGATCAAAAGCCCGGTCAGCAGACCAGAGATCAGCAGGACCGGAAGATAATAGCCCACCTGGTATGTCTCAACAACGATCATCGCCACGATAAGCTGACCGATATTATGGCTGACTCCTCCCGCGATACTGACTCCTGCCACACTGAAGCTGCCCTGTTTCTTCAGCACAGCTTGTACCGCAAGGCTCAGTATCCCTCCCGCCAGGCTGTAAAGGATGCTGAACATATTCCCAAAAATAAATCCTGCCAGCACGATCCTTGTAACGGAAAGGAGCAGCGCCTCCTTCCAGTCCGTTTTATAAAGTACGATCACGATGATGAGATTCGCAAGTCCCAGCTTCGCGCCGGGAATGCCAAAATTGATCGGGATCAGCATCTCCACATAGCTCAGGATCAGTGCCAGCGCTGTGAACACTCCAAAATAAGCTGCTCTGCTCTTCATTTCTGCACCTCTTTAGCGGACCACTCCGTCCAGTTCAGCTTCCTCGCCGCTTTCCACAGAAACGACCACCTGATTGGGGAGGCAGATGATACTCTCCCCCTCCCTCGATATCGCGCTGTGATCCACGCAGACCTGATCCGGGCAGTCCGCCCATTCCATCTGCGCCGTTCCGTCCTGGATAATGAGACGGTTTGTCCCGCCAATATCTACACTCTGGTCTTCCGCCAGACTGTAAGTCCCAAATATCTCCCCGTCTACAGTGACAGCCACCTCTCCTGCACCGCTGTCTCCCCTTGTAAACTGAAACAGCAGGATCGCAGCCGCGATCACGACGATCACTCCGGCAAGGATCCAGTCATTTTTCTTCATACCGTTACCTCTTTCGTCCAATATCATAGCATACAGGAAAGCAGAAAGCAAACAAAAGTTCGGGCGTCCAGGTTCTCTCCGGGACGCCCAGCAGTTCTTTCTTCTCTTATCGTCTCTTTTTCTTCTTTTTCCTCATTCCCATGTGATCCAGATCACAGGACGGACGCCGCCCCGTTTCCATCCCGTATAATTCCCTTTCGCCAGCACCAGCGATTCCTTCAGCCCGCACATCACCGTTCCCGGAAAATCTCCCGGTGTACGGAGCCACCACCATCCCCCGCCGTCGGAAGGAGATCCGCCTGATGCAAGTTCTTCCATCCGCTCAGAATATGCTGTTGTACCTCCAAAATCTTTGCGATCCTCCCTGGTCGAGCGGTATGCAGTGACAAGACCTCCCTTTTTATCCTCTGTGATGGAATCGCCGCCGTTTCCGATATACTTGATAAACTCCTCCAGGCTGAGCAGGGACACTCTGTCTCTTGTCGTAAACCTCCCGCTTCTGTCTGCCACGTTGTATAGTGTCTCAAAATCTGTTTCGCAGAGCATCTCTTCCTCATAGGAGCGGAAAGCCTGCCCGACAAAAAGACCGTTCAGCCATTTTCTTATCTCGCTTTTATCCCACCGAAGCCCGCCTGCAAGTCCCAGGATCATTTTCATCTCCAGATTTCCGTCTTTTTTTGAGTCATACACCCGGTCCGGGTCAGCCCCATTGACCACCGCGTCAAAATTTTTCATAGTCGGCTGGAACACACGGATATCCAGCACCTTCTCGCTGAAAAGGAAAAGCCGTTTCCTCTGCGTGTCCACATGCAGCACCTTCCAGGCGATCTCACATTCCATGCCCTTCTCCGTCTGCGGATACCGTCCGAAAATGACCTGGTCTTCCTTCCTGAGGCTTCCAAAAAGTTCGTCCGCCTTTGCTTTATCCACAGGGACACCGAGCCCCTTGCGATACATCATGCCTAAGGTAAATTTTGTCTGGCTCAGCCGCCCGGGAAGGGATTCATTCACAAGCTGGAACGCTTTCTTCGGATCCTCCCCGTCCTCCAGCGCATCCTGCCCCTTCCTCCACAGTATGAATGCGTCGTTAAAACTCATCTTCGCCAGGAGCGGGCGGGTTACATCCGCGTCCCTGCGATGGCTGAGCCTTATCTTGTACATATCCCGCTTTCTGAGAAGTTCAAGAGAGCCCGCCGCCTTCTTGCTGCCGTGCTCCGCTGCCATCTCCAGCCATTTCTCCGCCATGTCCGGACGCTCACCCAGCATCTCCTTCTTCGTATACATATATCCGAGATTTTCCATGGCAGGCACATAGCCATATTCCATCGCAGCTTTTTCAAAATATGGTACCGCCGCAGCGTAATCCTGGCGCGCGCATGCAGCCGCCCCCTGGTCAAAGACCGCTGCCAGTTCCCGTTCTCTTTGTTCAGCTGCCTTTCGTTCCTCCGCTTTTCCTGCGCGCGCCTCTTCCTCTGCCCGTCTTCTCTCTTCCTCCGCTTTCCGGCGTGCCTCTTCCTCTGCCCGTCTTCTCTCTTCCTCCGCTTTCCGGCGCGCTTCTTCTTCCCGTCTTCTCTCTTCCTCTGCTTTTCGGCGTGCCTCTTCTTCCGCACGCCTTCTCTCTTCCTCCGCTTTCCGGCGCGCCTCTTCTTCCCGTCTTCTTTCTTCCTCTGCCTTCCGGCGCGCTTCTTCCTCTGCCTGCCTTCTCTCTTCCTCTGCTTTACGGCGCGCCTCTTCTTCCGCGCGCCTTCTCTCCGCCTCCGCCTGTCGGTTCAGTTCTTCCTGCCGGCGCATCAGCTGCTGTATCTGGCGCTGTATCTCAGCCTGCTGTTGTTCAATGTCACTCTGGCCTGAGGTCTCCGCCGGAAAGACTTCCTCACTCTCCTTTTGGATTCGGACTTCCGGCTGAGGCGCTTCCTGCGGCTCAGTATATTCTTCCACTCTTTCTGTGTAAGCATTTTCCGCCGGAATTTCTGCGTGAGAAGTTCCCGTGCTCTGTGCCGTCCCTTCGCTTCCCGTCTTTGCCCGGATATGGTCAAGTATGGCGCGGATCAGCGGAATCACATCCCCGCTGTATACATCGGTAAGATAGACCACGATATCGCTCCCGTCCTCATACTCAAAGCGATAGAAAGATTTTCTGATGGATTCCGCCATGGGTTCATTTCCCTTGCTCTCATCCAGGCGGTAAAACCTTACCATTTCCTCAAAAGGGATCTTCCTGCCGCCTTTCGTGTATTCTTTGAACCTTCCCATGTTATCCCCGTACAATGCGTTCCTCGCCAGTAAAAACCCGCTCTTTCCATTGCCGGTGACCGTCCGGTCAAATACCGCCGCCACATCCTCCCGGCGGCAGTCAGAAGCATAGCTCTTTATCGCGTTGGATATCACCTTTTCTTTTTTTCTGTCCGCCGGTATAAAGCGGTCCGCGTGAGCTTTCTCCACAAGCATTAAAAGTTCTTCCGTTGTAAACACAGCTTTTTGCACCCCCATCTTCTCATTTCTTTTTCCTTATCATGTTACAGTTCTCATATGGTTTTATCATATCACAGCAAGGAGAAATATAACAGTTCGGCTTGTACATTTTTGTTTGAACCGCTATAATAGCACCGTGGCAGAAAAAAAGACAATAAAAAGGATTTTATAATGAAAACATTCACGCTGTGGTCAGGCAAAAAAAGACCCCTCAAAAAAATATTTTTCCGTACTCTTTCCGTTCTTTGTATGGGTGTTCTCCTGGCTTCCTCCCTCGGCGGATGCACGTCCCCTCAGAAAGATGAGTCCCTCACTATGACAGGGATGTATTTTGACACTGTCGTAACAATAGAGGCCTGGGGCACGTCAAGAGACATCCTGGATCACTGCGAAGAACTCTGTGACCGCTATGAGCATCTGTTCAGCCGCACTCTTGAGGACAGCGAAGTGTCGAAGATCAACAATTCCGGCGGTCAGCCTGTCACCGTGTCGGATGAGACAGCCGAACTGATCCGGCTGGGACTGGAATACGGTGATATCTCAGACGGATATTTTGATATCACGATCGCTTCCGCCAGCGAACTGTGGGATTTTACCGATAATGAAGAAAAAAAGTTTCCGGATTCCGAAGTTCTCGCGGAAGCAGCCGCACATATCGATTACCATAACGTTAAAGTAGAAGGAAACACAGTCACTCTGACCGATCCCATGACAAAGATTGATCTCGGAGGCATCGCAAAAGGCTATATCGCAGACCGCCTGAAAGATTATCTTCAGAGCGAAGGTGTAGAACACGCCCTGATCAATCTTGGCGGAAATATGCTCGCCGTCGGCTCAAAGACTGACGGATCTTCTTTCCGGATCGGGCTTCAGAAGCCCTTTGAACCTGACGGGACGCCGATCGCGGTCCTTGAAGTGGACGATCAGTCTGTTGTGACCTCCGGAAACTACGAACGATATTTCGAAAAAGACGGAACGATCTACCACCACATCCTCAATCCCGACACAGGATACCCCATTCAGAACGACCTGTATCAGGTTTCCATCATCTCCGACAGATCTGTGGATGGAGACGCCCTCAGCACCACCTGCTACGCGCTGGGACTGGAAAAGGGGATGGAACTGATCCGGAGCCTGGACGGGGTGGAGGCTGTATTCGTCACCTCAGACTACGAACTTCATACCACCACTGAAGATCTGCCCCTGTCGCAGTGAGTTCCTGCCGTTTGGGGATAAAAGTCCGCCGGAGGTATCCATTGTCTGCGGGCACGCTCGCGCTCGGAAACCAATGCAGCGGACACGTAGGCGCGCAAAGGACGCACGCCAAGTGCCGGCATTGGTTTAACGGCCCTTAGACAACGGATGCCTCCGGCTGGGCTTCTTCCGGCCGGCAGGAGCCTGCTGGACAGGGGGCGGGAGGAACGCGCCGCGGGCGGCGCTGCCTCCCTGGGAGCATCAAAAGTGAAGGTGAAATTTGTGCTTGAAAAGGGGAGCGTTCTCGGCTGAACAGTATGGCTGTTCAGCCAAGGACGCTCCCCTTTTCAGTTCAGAAGCTAGGAGGGGGAAGGCAGCGCCAAAGGCGCGCACCCTCCCCCTCCTTCTCACTTAATCTTGCTGGCAGGTAAAAACCCAGCCGGAGGTACGTGTTGTCCAAGGACCGTTAAAACAATGCCGGCACTTAGAGCGCGTCCTTTGCGCTCTTACGTGTCCGCTGCATTGTTTTCCGAGCGAAAGCGTGTCCGCAGACAATATGTACCTCCGGCGGAAGTTTTACCTCTGCATCGTAATGATCTTCCTCGGGCACTTCTCTGCGCACAGACCGCAGTTTGTACACTTGTCTGCATCGATATGTGCCAGGAAGTTGTTTACAGTGATGGCGCCTGCATCGCAGTTTTTCTCGCAGAGGCGGCAGCCGATACAGCCTACTTCACAGACTGACATGAGTGCTTTTCCTTTTTCATTGGAGTTACACTGTACAAATGTCTGCTGTTTATACGGGATCAGTTCGATCAGATGTTTCGGACATGCTGCAACGCATTTTCCGCAGGCTTTGCAGGCCTCTTTATCTACCACTGCGATGCCGTCCACAACGTGGATAGCGTCAAACGGACATGCCTTCACACAGGAACCGTAGCCGAGACATCCGTAAGCACAGCCTTTTGCTCCGCCGTCCTGCATCTGGCTCGCGAAAGTACAGTCCTGGATCCCATGATATTCGTATTCATTTTTCGCTTTCTCGCAGGTTCCTCCACATTTTACAAATGCGACTTTTCTCTCCTGCGCACCGGCATCTACTCCCATGATCTTACCGATCTTCTCTGCAACAGGCGCACCGCCCACAGGGCATCCGCCCACTTCTGCCTCTCCGGCAGCGATCGCTGCCGCAAGACCGGAACACCCAGCGTATCCGCACCCGCCACAGTTATTTCCCGGAAGCACGTCAAGGATAGCTTCTTCTCTCTCATCCACTTCAACGGCAAATTTTTTACCTGAGATCCCAAGGAAGACACCGATGAATAAACCTGTACCGCCGACAACGACAGCGGCTATTATAATTGCAGTTATGCTCATAACTTCTGTCCTCCTATATCAAACCTGAAAATCCAAAGAATGCGATCGCCATCAGACCTGCTGTCACAAGTACGATCGGCGTTCCCTGGAATGATTCTGTAATGTCGTTATGTTCGATCTTCTCACGGATACCTGCCATCAGGACGATGGATACAAGGAAACCGAACGCTGTGGCAAATCCGTTCACAACACCTGTGAGGATCCCATATCCGCTCTCTACGTTAGTCAGCGCGACACCGAGCACCGCACAGTTTGTGGTGATCAGCGGAAGGTAAACACCGAGCGCATTGTAGAGGGACGGCATGGATTTCTTCAGGAACATTTCCACGAACTGCACCAGAGCCGCGATAACAAGGATGAACACGATCGTATTCAGATACTCCAGTTCTCCGTTCATGATGTTCGGGTTGCCGAGTATAAATTTATAGATCAAGCCGGTAACAAAGGATGCGATCGTGATGACAAACACAACAGCGCTCCCCATTCCGGCAGCAGTCTTGACGTTCTTAGAAACGCCCAGGAACGGACAGATCCCGAGGAACTGACTGAGCACGACGTTATTTACAAAAGCAGATCCAACTGCGATCAATAATAATTCCTGCATTTACTGTACCCCCTGTTCCTTTCCTTTTTCTTCCGCCTCTGTCTTGATCAGATGGCCTCCGCATGCACTGCGGTTTCCGCATGATGCGCATCCTTCACCACATCCAGCAGACTGCGGTACTGCTTTTCCTTTCTTGGCAGCAGCCTTCTTGAGCTTGTTCTGAAGTGCGACAAGGCAGGACAATACGAAGAATGCTCCCGGCGCAAGGATAAAGATCGTGATCGGCTGATAGGACTCCGGCATAACCTGGAATCCGAAGATCTGCCCTGCTCCGAGCAGTTCTCTCACGATACCGATGCAGGTAAGGCCCAGAGTAAATCCAAGTCCCATACCAATACCATCAAAGATAGACGGAAGTACCGGATTCTTTGAAGCGTAACTCTCGGCTCTTCCGAGGATGATACAGTTTACAACGATCAGCGGAATGTAAAGTCCGAGTGATTCATACAGGCTCGGCACAAAACCTTCCAGAAGGAAATCCACGATCGTAACGAAAGATGCTACCACAACGATAAACGCCGGCATCCTGACAGAATCCGGGATGATCTTTCTCAGCATGGAGATCAGCATATTTGACATGATCAGAACCGCCGTTGTGGACAATCCCATTCCGATACCGTTGACCGCAGAAGTCGTGACCGCAAGTGTGGGACACATACCAAGCATGAGGACAAAGGTCGGATTTTCTTTTATAAGACCGTTATAGATACGTTCTACACATTTATTCATTCTGCACCGCCTCCTAACTCATTCTGAAAATAGACCAGTGCGGAATTGACAGCGTTTGTAACGGCATTCGTTGTGATCGTCGCACCGCTTATGGCGTCGATCTTGTCATCGCCTTCCTCACCTGTCTTCGTATAGGAAAACTGTGCCACATTTTTGTCTTTGAACTGGTCCTTGAACTCTGCTTCATCCGCCTTCATTCCAAGGCCGGCGGTCTCGCTGATAGAGAGCATCTCAACTCCCTTTACCGTTCCGTCTGAAGCGATCCCGACAGAAAGCTGCAGTTCTCCGTCATAGGCTTCGCTTGAAGTCACGTTGATCACATATCCTACGGTCTCCCCGCCGGCGTCCTGAGCTACTGCGACCTCAGAGATCGAATCGGACGTGTAGCCATTGTCACTCAGAAGAACTGAAGCCGCCTCTGCGTCAAAATCCTCATAGGTAACGAATTCAGAAGCATCCGCCATAACAGCCCGGAAAGCTTCCTGTTTAGTATTTTCCTGTGCTGCCGCGATCGGCTCTTTAGTAACCCCGTACACTACGCCAAGGAGCAGTCCGGATACCACGGTGATCGCAGTCAGGATCAATGTATTTTTTACTATCTTGTTCATCACTTCTCTCCTCCTTTACCGAAGGGTTTAGGAACCGTGATCTTCTCGATCAGCGGAACAAGAAGGTTACTGATGATGATCGCATAGGACACGCCTTCCGCCGAACCGCCAAACAGACGGAACAGACCGGTCAGAAGCCCCAGGCATATTCCATACAGTATCCTTCCCTTTGTGGTGATCGGCGAGGTCACGTAGTCAGTTGCCATGAACCATGCTCCGAGCATCAGTCCGCCGCCGCAGAGATGTGCTGTGATATACTGGGCATCCAGACCGTGTCCGCCGAAGATCACGATAAACACAACAAATGAGATCAGATAGGATGCGGGGATCGTCAGGTCGATCACACCCATCAGGAGCAGGAACATTGCTCCGATCATGATCGCGATGACAGAAGTCTCTCCGATCGTTCCGCGGATGTTTCCGAGCAGCATGTCCATTGTGTTCACTGCCTCACCTGCTTTTAACTGTGCAAGAGGCGTTGCGCCTGTCACTCCGTCATACACGAAGTAGGTCATATCGCCCGTAAAAGAGATCAGCAGGAAGCATCTTGCTGCCAGCGCCGGGTTCATGAAGTTCTGTCCCAGTCCGCCGAAGAGCTGCTTTACTACAACGATCGCAAACACAGATCCCAGAACGCCCATCCACCACGGAAGCGTGGGCGGAAGGTTCAGCGCCAGCAGAAGTCCTGTGACGACCGCACTGAAATCATTGATCGTGATCGGTTTATGCATCAGTTTTTCATATATGTATTCAGCCAGCACCGCAGAAGCTGTCGTTACGACAACAAGGATCCAGGCATTCTCATGGCGGAAATTCCAGATTCCGAAGACCGTTGCCGGAAGAAGGGCGATGACCACCATAAGCATGATATTGCTGCTCTTTATCCTGTCGCGGATATGCGGCGAAGCTGATACTTTGTAATTCTCGTTCACTTTTCAGTCACCTCTCTTATTTTTTCCTCTTATTTGCGAGTGCGATCTTTCTCATTCCGCCGATCGCCTGTTTCAGCTGACGCTTTGCAGGACAGACATAGCTGCAGGAACCGCACTCTACACACTCCAGACCATTCATGGCTACAAAGGACTCTTCATCCTGGCGTCTCGCATAATCCGCAAGCCTGGACGGGATGATCCTGCTGGGGCAGACCTCCACGCATCTTCCGCAGTTGATGCATGCCGTCTCCGGATTCTTTGCCACCACATCCTCCTTAAATGCAAGGATGGAAGACGAAGTCTTTGTCACTGGTGCATCCAGTGTCACCATGGCAAATCCCATCATCGGACCGCCCGAGATCAGCTTCTCAGGCTCTGCCTTAAATCCGCCTGCAGCCTCGATCAGCTCTCTGTGGTTCGTTCCCAGGAGCACACGGAAGTTCCCGGGTGTTTCCACCGCATCACCGCTCACCGTGACAACACGTTCTGTCAGAGGTTTTCCGTTGATGACTGCGCTGTGGATGCCGATCAGCGTCTCCACATTGTCTACGATACATCCTGCATCTGCCGGAAGCATACTTGAATTGATCGCACGTTTTGTCACCGCATAGATCAGCTGTCTCTCAGCTCCCTGCGGATATTTTGTCATCAGTGCTTTCACGTCCATCCTGGGCTCATTTGCCACTGCCTGTGACAGTTTATCGATACAGTCTTTTTTGTTGTCCTCAACTGCGAAGATACCTTTCGCATTCGGAAACAGAGAAAGTACGACACGCATTCCGCTGACCAGGTCTTCCGTATTCTCAAGCATCCTTCTGTAGTCTGCAGTGATATACGGCTCACATTCCGCACAGTTTGCGATGATGTAATCGATCTTGTCCGGCTCCTTCGGAGAAAGTTTTACTCTGGTCGGAAATCCTGCACCGCCCATTCCTACGATACCGGCACGGGCGATCATCTCAAGGATCTCTTCTCTGTTCAGTTCATCCAGCGGTTTCACCGGTCCATACTCAACTTCCTTGTATTCGCCGTCATTTTCGATCACGATACATTCTACTTTTGTACCGGTCGGGTTGAAGCGCTGTTCCAGACCTTTTACAGTTCCGGAAACAGAGGAATAGACCGGAGCAGAAACAAATCCACCCGCGTCAGCGATCATCTGTCCTTTCAGGACATGATCCCCCTTCTTCACGACAGGATTGGCTGGCGCCCCTATATGCTGAGAGAGCGGATAAACCATGTCTCCTTTCGGCAAAAGAGGTTTAACTGCCTGGTCTTTCGAGAAACGTTTTCCATCGTCCGGGTGGATACCGCCTTTAAATGTCAAAAGTCCCATTTTACTCTTCCTTTCTTTTTGCAGAGGCTTCCGCAGCAAAACAGAAACTCCGCTTATTTTTCACAATAATAATATTCTACTAAAAAATACTTTTAAAATCCAGGACTTTATCGACAATCATTGTATATTTTCATAAACATGCTGTCGAATTTTTAACAAAAAATCATACATTTTTTCGCAAAACTAGTATAAAAAAACAGCCGGCACTCCGGCTGTTTTCTTATTCCTTATTCGTTTTCATCTTCCTCTGTAGGATTCTCTGACTCGAGAGCCTTCATGCTGAGGCTGATCTTCTTCTCCGCCTCATTAAGATCAACGATCTTCGCTGTGATCTCCTGACCGATCGACAGGACATCGGACGGTTTGTCAACATGTGCTTTTGAGATCTGAGAAACATGGAGCAGCGCGTCAACCCCTGGAGCAAGTTCAACAAAGGCTCCGAAATCTGTCATACGTGCGACTGTTCCTGTGATAACAGTTCCCACAGCAAAATCCTCTGCCGCGTTTGCCCACGGATTTGTCTCCGGGAATTTGAGGCTGAGCGCGATCTTTGTATCGTGGATATCTTTTACGAGAACTTTGAGCTGGTCTCCTACATGGAAGAGTTTCTTCGGATTGTCAACCCGTCCCCAGGACATCTCGGAGATGTGGAGCAGTCCGTCTACACCGCCAAGGTCAACAAAGGCTCCGAAATCTGTCACGTTCTTAACAGTTCCTTCTACTGTATCGCCAACTTTCAGTTTTGCGAAAAGCTCTTTCTGTTTCTCAGCGCGCTCTGCGACAAGGAGCTGGCGTCTGTCACCGATCACACGGTTCCTTCTCGGATTAAACTCGCTGATCACAAACTCGATCTCTTTCCCTTCGTATTTGCTGAGATCTTTTTCATAAGAATCAGAAACAAGACTCGCCGGGATAAATACGCGAACCTCGTCAACTGTCGCACAGATGCCGCCTCCGAGGATCTGGGTAACTGTCGCTTTCAGGACTTCCTTATTCTCAAACGCTTCGCGCAGGCGTTCATTTCCTTTTTCGGCTGCAAGTCTCTTGTATGTAAGAAGGACCTGTCCCTCGCCGTCATTCACCTTCAATACCTTGACAGTCATCGTATCCCCTACAGACACAACTGTTGTCAGATCAAGCGACTGATCATTTGAATATTCATTCTTTGTGATGATACCGTCAGCCTTATAACCGATGTTCAGGATGATCTCATCCGGTTTCACATCGATCACAGTGCCTTCAACCACCTCACCGTTATGAATTGTTTTAAATGACTCGTCTAACATCTGTTCAAAAGATAATTCTGACATTATTTTGAACCTCCTCAATTATATTGTTGGGCGTGGATGCCCCTGCTGTAATACCTACTGTTTCCACTGACCCTAATTGATTCAAATCCAAATCG
>DWXK01000008.1 GCA_019119205.1 Candidatus Mediterraneibacter intestinavium | reverse complement strand
TCTCTATTCTTTATATTTTATCCTCTGTTACTGCAGCACACGTACTTTCAGAACGCCGTTCACAGATTCGATCTGCCCGACAACATCTTCTGAGACTTCTCCCACGACATCCATCATCGTGTAGGCATATTCTTTCCTGCTCTTATTTGTCATCAGCTCGATATTGATCCCCTTGTCCGCAAGAAGGGTTGTAAACTGACCGATCATGTTCGGGATATTCTTATGCAGTACCGTGATCCTCGGACTCTCTCCCTTCTCTCCCAGTGAGCAGTCCGGGAAATTGACCGAATGTGAGATATTTCCGTTTTCAATGAAATCGCGGATCTCTTCCACTGCCATCTTTGCACAGTTATCCTCGGATTCCTCTGTGGATGCACCCAGATGCGGGATGACGATCGTACCTTTCACTCCGGCGATCTCCGGTGTCGGGAAGTCCGTCACATAAGATTTCACTGAACCGGATACCAGTGCGTCCACCATATCCTCGCTGTTAACCAGAGTATCTCTCGCAAAATTGAGGATGACTACATTCTTCTTCATAAGGCTGATCGCGTTTTTGTCGATCATTCCAACCGTATCCTTCAATGCCGGCACATGGATCGTGATATAATCGCACTCTCTATACAGTTCATCCACCGTCTTTGCGTGGTGGATATTTCTGGACAGTCTCCATGCAGAATCCACAGATACATATGGGTCATATCCATAAACATCCATCCCCAGATGGACCGCTGCATTTGCCACGAGCACACCGATAGCGCCAAGCCCGATAACGCCAAGTTTCTTTCCTGCGATCTCAGTTCCGGCGAAAGCTTTCTTGCTCTTCTCTGTCAGTTTCGCAAGATCACCGTCTTCCTCATGTTCCTGGACCCAGTTGATGCCGCCGATAACATCCCTGGCAGCAAGGAGCATTCCGGCGATCACAAGTTCCTTCACACCGTTCGCATTTGCTCCCGGTGTATTGAATACCACGATTCCCTTCTCCGCACAGCGATCGAGAGGTATATTGTTCACTCCGGCGCCGGCCCGAGCGATCGCTTTCAGGCTCGGACTGAACTCCATATCATGCATCTTGGCGCTTCTCACCAGGATCACGTCTGCTTCGTCAGCCTGCTCAGTCTTTTTATAGTTTTCATCCAGTTTTCCCAGGCCTGCACGGGAGATTGGATTCAGGCAATGATATTTATACATCTTACAGATTCTCCTCTTCAAATTTTTTCATGAAATCAACAAGTGCCACGACGCCCTCGTACGGCATCGCATTATAGATGCTGGCGCGCATTCCTCCAACGCTCCTGTGCCCTTTCAGGTTCTCAAGACCGGCTTCTTTCGCCTCTTTCACGAATTTTGCATCCAGATCTGCATCCCCGGTAACAAAGGGGACATTCATCAGAGAGCGGTCTTCCTTCACAACCGTACCTTTAAAAAGTTTACTCTGATCCAGGAAATCATAGAGAACTTTCGCCTTCTTTTCATTTCTCTCCTTCATCGCTTCCAATCCGCCCATCGCCTTGATCCACTTGAACACCTTTCCACAGATATAGATCCCGTATGCCGGAGGTGTGTTGTAGAGTGAGCCTGCATCGGCGTGAGTCTTATATGTGAGCATAGTCGGTGTACCCGGAAGCACATCTTCTGTGATCAGGTCCTCCCGGATGATCACGATGACCACGCCGGCAGGTCCGATATTCTTCTGGACACCGCCATAGATCACGCCGTATTTTGTCACATCTACCGGCTCTGACAGGAAGCAGGAAGACACATCCGCCACGAGGGTCTTCCCTTTCGTGTTCGGAAGAGTCTTGAACTTTGTGCCATAGATGGTATTGTTCTCACAGATATATACATAATCCGCATCTTCAGATACCGGCAGGTCCGAGCAGTCCGGAATGTAGGAGAATGTTTTATCCTCAGATGAAGCGATCCTGTTTACCTTTCCGTATTTCTCAGCTTCTTTTGCAGCTTTCTTCGCCCACTGCCCTGTGACGATATAATCCGCGACCCGGTTCTTCATCAGGTTCATTGGGATCATGGCAAACTGCTGGGAAGCGCCGCCCTGAAGGAACAGTACCCTGTAGTTATCCGGGATTCCCATCAGGTCCCTGAGATCCTGCTCCGCTGTGGTGATGATCTCCTCGAATGCCTTCGAGCGATGGCTCATCTCCATCACGGACATCCCTGTTCCTCTGTAATCCAGCATCTCTTCCGCTGCCTCTCTCAACACCTCTTCCGGCAGGACAGCGGGTCCTGCTGAGAAATTATACACTCTGCTCATGTTCATTACCTCCCAGTTATATTATTTATTTTTTCATGTCATCCTCGTCAAACGCCTCGCTGATCGTCGCTCCCGGAGCCACCATCGGCCATACTTTGTCATCACTGTCGATCTGGCAGTCGATCACGACCGGGCGTCCCAGGGTAAGGGCTTCTGCAAATGCTTCCCGGAATCCTTCCTGCGTCTCCGCACGGATGCCGACCGCACCCATCGACTCTGCGAGCTTGACAAAGTCCACTGCATCCCGCAGCACAGTAGCGGAATATCTCTCATCATAGAACAGATCCTGCCACTGCCGCACCATTCCCAGAACATGGTTGTTCACCACCACCTCGATAACAGGGATGTTGTGGCGCACCGCCGTCGCGATCTCATTCATGTTCATGCGGAAGCAGCCATCCCCCGCAATGTTGACTACCGTCTTATCCGGGCATCCCGTCTTCGCCCCCAGGGCGGCTCCCAGCCCGTATCCCATAGTACCGAGTCCGCCGGATGTGAGGAGAGTATGAGGCTTTGTATATTTGTAATACTGAGCCGCCCACATCTGATGCTGTCCTACTTCCGTCACGATCAGGGCGTCGCCTTTTGTCTGACGGTAGATCTCCTCCACGATAAACGGTCCTGTCAGCCCTTCTGAATGATACTTCAAAGGATATCTCTGCTTGTATCCTTCCACTTTCTCCAGCCACTCGTGATGATCCTGCTGTGAGAGTATCCTGTTGACTTCTTCCAGAGCAGCACGGATATCGCCCTCAACCTGCGCGTCGATGATGATATTCTTGTTGATCTCCGCAGGGTCGATATCAAACTGGAGGATCCTGGCATCCTTCGCGAAAGTCTCTGTATTTCCTGTGACACGGTCGCTGAACCTGGCGCCGAGCACAATGAGGAGGTCACACTCTGAGACGCTGTAATTGGACGCCTTCGTCCCGTGCATGCCCAGCATCCCCGTATATCTCGGGTCAGTTCCCGGAAAGGCGCCTTTCCCCATCAGTGTGTCCGTCACCGGAGCATTGACCAGGTCCACAAACTTCATCAGCTCTTCACTGGCATCTGAAATAACAGCGCCTCCTCCCACAAAGATGACCGGGCGCTCAGATGCGCGGATCAGTTCCACTGCGCGCTCCACTTCTTCCCTGCTGATATGTGATTCAGGCTGCTCCTGTTTTCCCAGCTCCTCTGCAGCGTATTCTGTCACACTTGCCGTGATATCTTTCGGGATATCAACGAGCACCGGTCCCGGCCTCCCGCTCTTTGCGATGCGGAACGCCTTGCGGATCGTGTCCGCCAGTTTCGTCACATCCTTGACGATAAAATTATATTTCGTGATCGGCATAGTGATGCCTGTGATATCGATCTCCTGAAAGCTGTCCTTTCCCAGCAGCGGTACCCCCACATTGCAGGTGATCGCAACGATCGGGATAGAATCCATATAGGCTGTCGCGATCCCGGTCACCAGGTTCGTCGCTCCCGGACCGCTGGTCGCAAGGCAGACGCCCACTTTCCCGGTCGCGCGCGCATATCCGTCAGCCGCATGGGATGCTCCCTGTTCATGGGAGGTCAGGATATGGCGTATCTCATCACGGTGTTTGTAAAGCTCATCGTAGACGTTCAGGATCGCCCCGCCGGGATATCCGAAAACTGTATCCACACCCTGTTCTTTCAGGCATTCTATTAATATTTCTGCTCCATTTAACTGCATGGTGCATTTCCTCCTGGTCGTGTTAATTATTTTTCGGCACTTCAAGGATCGCTCCGCGGTTTCCTGATGTCACCATGGAAGCATATCTTGCCAGATACCCTGTCTTCACCTTCGGCTCTCTGGGCTGCCATTTTGCTCTTCTGGCTGCCATCTCCTCGTCAGAGATGTCCAGCTCCAATTTCAGTTCCGGTATATTGATCTTGATGATGTCTCCTTCTTCCACGAGCGCGATCGGACCTCCCACCGCTGCTTCCGGGGAAACGTGGCCGATGGATGCGCCTCTGGACGCCCCGGAGAAACGTCCGTCCGTGATGAGCGCCACCGTAGATCCCAGACCGTATCCGGCAATGGCAGAAGTCGGGTTCAGCATCTCTCTCATTCCCGGGCCGCCTTTCGGTCCCTCGTAGCGGATGACGATCACATCACCCGGGTTGATCTTACCGGACTTGATCGCCTCTGTAGCTTCCTCATCGCTCTCAAAGATCCTTGCCGGACCTTCGTGCACCAACATCTCGTCGCAGACTGCGGAACGTTTCACGACGCTTCCGTCAGGCGCCAGGTTCCCCTTGAGGACAGCAAGCCCGCCAGTCTCGGAATACGGATTGTCGATCGGACGGATGACTTCGGGGTCTTTGTTCTCACATCCGGCAATGTTCTCTCCGACGGTCTTCCCTGTGACTGTCATGCAGTCCGTGTGCAGGAGACCTTTCTTATTCAACTCGTTCATCACTGCGTAGACGCCGCCCGCCTCGTTCAGATCCTCGATATATGTATGTCCCGCCGGTGCCAGGTGGCAGAGGTTCGGGGTCTTTTCGCTGATCGTGTTCGCAAAGTCGATTTCAAAGTCCATGCCGATCTCATGCGCGATCGCCGGGAGATGGAGCATACTGTTGGTCGAACATCCAAGCGCCATATCCACGGTCAGGGCATTAAGGATCGCGTCTTCTGTCATGATGTCCCTGGGACGGATGTTCTTTCTGACCAGTTCCATGACCTGCATACCAGCGTGTTTTGCCAGCTGGATCCTTGCGGAATAAACTGCAGGGATCGTCCCGTTTCCTCTCAGCCCCATCCCGAGAGCCTCGGTCAGGCAGTTCATGCTGTTTGCCGTGTACATTCCCGAACAGGAACCACAGGTCGGGCAGGCCTTATTCTCGTATTCACAGAGTTCCTCGTCATCGATCTTTCCTGCCGCGTGGGCGCCCACTGCCTCGAACATACTGGAGAGGCTGGTCTTTCCTCCCTTTACATGTCCTGCGAGCATGGGTCCTCCGCTGACAAAGATCGTCGGAATGTTCACACGAGCCGCAGCCATGAGAAGTCCCGGCACATTTTTGTCGCAGTTGGGGATCATGACCAGTCCGTCAAACTGATGCGCCATTGCCAGCGCTTCCGTGGAATCTGCGATCAGGTCCCTTGTCACAAGGGAATATTTCATCCCGATATGTCCCATGGCGATCCCGTCGCAGACCGCGATCGCGGGCACAACGATAGGAGTGCCGCCAGCCATTGCTACACCCATCTTGACCGCCTCTGTGATCTTATCCAGGTTCATATGTCCCGGTACGATCTCATTGTAGGAACTGACCACTCCGATCAGCGGTCTCTCCAGTTCTTCCTGCGTCATCCCAAGTGCATTGAACAGGGAACGATGGGGCGCCTGCTGTACCCCTTTTTTTACTGTATCACTTCTCATTTCCATATCCTCTCTTTCCATCTAAAGTCTGAACCAGTGAAATCCCGTCTTCCGGGTCTTTATGTTACTTCTATTTTATATGGGAGGAGATCCTGTCTCCCATCTCCTTCGTCCCGATCTGTATCTTCCCTTCAGACATGATATCGATCGTGCGGTATCCCTCTCTAAGGACCTCTGCCACTGCTCTCTCCACCGCATCTGCTTCCTGATCAAGGTCAAAGGAATATCTCAGCATCATCGCCGCCGAGAGGATCGTCGCGATCGGATTTGCGATCCCTTTTCCGGCAATATCCGGTGCGGAACCGCCGCTTGGCTCATACAGCCCGAATTTCGTCTCGTTCAGGCTCGCGGACGCCAGCATTCCGATGGATCCGGTCACCATACTTGCCTCGTCTGAGAGGATATCCCCGAACATATTCTCTGTCAGGATCACATCAAACTGTGCCGGATCTTTTACCAGCTGCATCGCACAGTTGTCAACCAGCATATGCTCCAGCGCAACCTCCGGATAATCTTTCGCCACTTCCTCCACGACCTTTCTCCACAGCCTGGAAGAATCAAGCACATTCGCCTTGTCCACACTGGTCACTTTCTTCCCACGCT
Source organism: Candidatus Mediterraneibacter intestinavium (assembly GCA_019119205.1). GTDB lineage: Bacteria > Bacillota > Clostridia > Lachnospirales > Lachnospiraceae > Mediterraneibacter > Mediterraneibacter intestinavium. Next base: position 26,542 of record DWXK01000008.1, on the reverse strand, counting down.
TCATGGCGATATCGAAAGCACGCTTTGCGATCCTCCTGATCTCGTTCTCATTATAAGTCAGTTCGTCTCTCGCGGTCAGCACACCGTCCACTTCCTCCGTGCTCCTTTTCCCGAAGTAAAGACCGCCGGTGAGTTCCCGCATGATCATCATGTCAAAGCCTCTGTCCGCGATCTCTTCTTTCAGCGGGCAGGCGCCTTTGAGTTCATCATAGAGCACTGCCGGTCTTAAGTTCGCGAAAAGGTTCAGCCCTTTTCTCAGGGCAAGCAGCCCTGCCTCCGGACGTCTGGAAGGTTCAAGCTGATACCATGGCGATGTTTTCGCATCTCCTCCGATCGATCCCATCAGTACCGCATCGCTCTCTTTCGCCGCTTTCAGCGTTTCCTCCGTAAGAGGCACCCCGTTCACGTCAATGGATGCACCTCCCATGAGAAGCTGTGTATATGTAATGGAATGTCCGTATACCTCCGCGACTTTATCGAGGACTTTCATCGCCTCTCCGACGATCTCCGGACCGATCCCGTCCCCCTTAATGACTCCGATTTTCATATCCATGTCAGCTCATCCCTCCAAATGTAAAAATGTTATTTTTAATCATACCTCATTTTATGACCAGTTTCAAGTAGTTCGGATCAAAAAATAGAGGGCGCTCTAATATTGTTTTTTTGCTTTTCAGAAACATTTTTAAGCTGATACGATGTCAGAAAGTAAAACTGTTATCCTGAAAAAAGTAAAAAAGATTGGAGATACAGATCTTCCACTGTTTCTCCAATCCCTTCTCTTTCCTTATTCCGCATTCGGTTTCTCAATCTGAGCGATCGCTGATTTCTGCATCGGGATACGGCAGTTTTTATTGTTGCCGAACTCCACGATCACGTCGTCATCTGTGATATCGATGATCACTCCGTAGAACCCGCTGGTAGTCAGTGCTGTATCTCCCACTTCCATCGTGGAGAGCATCGCCTGGATTCTTTTCTGTTCCTTCTTCTGCGGGCGCATCAGCAGGAACCACATACCTCCGATCACCACAACATAAAGCACGATAATGCCTATCATATCCATGATATAATTTCCTCCTAACTGGTTATGTTACACAATAAGAATACTATACACAAAAATCGCCGATTCTTCAAGCCTTTTGAGAAAGTTTTTCCAGCTTCCTCTTTTTATACCGGCTGTATTCTCCGGCATCGATCGCATCTCTGATCTCTTCCATCATCGTGTTATAGAAATAAAGGTTATGAAGGACACACAGTCTCATCCCAAGCATCTCTTTTGCTTTCAGGAGATGTCTGATATACGCTCTGCTGTAGCTTCTGCACGCCGGACAGCCGCACCCTTCTTCAATCGGTCTCTCATCAAGTTCATATTTGGCATTGAACAGGTTCATCTTTCCGTGATTTGTATACACGTGTCCATGTCTGCCATTTCTTGAAGGATAGACACAGTCAAAGAAGTCCACGCCGCGATCTACTGCTTCCAGGATATTTGCCGGTGTTCCGACTCCCATCAGATAAGTCGGCTTGTTCTTTGGAAGATGTGGTACGACTGCATCCAGGATCCGATACATCTCCTCATGGCTCTCTCCTACCGCAAGCCCGCCGACAGCATATCCGTCCAGATCCATCTCTGTGATCTGCTGGGCGTGTGCGATACGGATGTCCTCATAGACGCCGCCCTGATTGATCCCGAACAGGAGCTGGTGGGGATTGATCGTATCCGGCAGAGAATTCAGCCTTGTCATCTCATCCTTGCACCGTTTCAGCCAGCGCGATGTCCTCGCCACAGAATTTGCCATATATTTTCTGTCCGCCACACTGGAAGGGCATTCGTCAAACGCCATGGCGATTGTAGAGGCAAGATTTGACTGGATCTGCATGCTCTCCTCCGGTCCCATAAAAATCTTCCGTCCATCTATATGAGAGTGAAAATGGACTCCCTCCTCCTTGATCTTCCTGAGGGACGCAAGTGAAAACACCTGGAATCCTCCGGAGTCAGTCAATATAGGCTTGTCCCAGTTCATAAATCTGTGCAGCCCGCCCATTTTTTTTACAATCTCATCACCGGGACGGACATGAAGGTGATACGTGTTGGAAAGTTCGACCTGAGTCTTGATCTGCCGCAGGTCGTCAGTGGATACGGCGCCTTTTATCGCGGCTGCCGTTCCCACATTCATAAATACCGGCGTCTCGATGATCCCATGTACTGTATGGAGCCTTCCTCTCTTTGCAAGCCCGTCAGTTTTTATCAGTTCATACATATAAATACATCCTGTCTCTCTTCTCTATTTTCCGTTTCAGTCCTGCAATGCGCAGCACACATGCCATATGTCACCCTGCACGCCGCCGCACTGCCTCTCTCAGCATCAGTAGTGCATGACTACCGGTGTCCCTATGCTCAGCATGCCATAAAGGGTCGCCGCCTCGTCATAGGACATGTTGATACATCCATGTGAACCGTTGGTCTGATACCTGCTCCCGCCAAAGGAAGACTGCCATGTCGCATCATGGAATCCGATCCCGGTCCATGTCACACGCATCCAGTATGAAACAGGTGTCTCGTAGATCGGTTCCCCTGTTTCCGGATCCGTCTCACCGACAAGTGTCTTGTCTCTTTTCAGTTCGAGAATGGAATACACTCCCGCCGGTGTCTCCCTGTCCGGTGTGGGAAGCCCGGTCACAACGTCTGCCTCAAAAGCAACAGAACCGTCTACAATGTACCACATATGCTGGTCTGTCAGGTCCACTTCCACGTAGGTGCTTCCCCAGTCCTGCGCAGAATGGGATGCAGCTTCCTGGACATACGCAGGAGTTTTCTCCTTCACTTCCCCATTCTTGATGCTTTCGATCAGCGTCTTGGTCTCTGAATCTTCGTCCACTGACCAGCCGTATGTCCCGCCGGACACATCGACCGTCTTCCCGTTAGGGGTCGTGATCGACCTGGTGGTCCCTACAGTGTCATATTTCTTGCCAAACTCTCTCATCCATTCCCTGACAGCACTTTCGTCAAGTGTGACCTTCATTTCATCGTCATATTTCAGCCAGGTAGAGATCAGTTCCTTATCCACCACAACGTTCTCGTCTTCCATCGTATAGGTGATGCTCGCCTTGCAGTATGCGTTCATGGCATCGCATGCCTCCTGCACTTCAGCCGACTCTGATGTATATTTCGGCATCACATAACATTCCTCGTCCATCATATTCAGTTCTGTCTGGAAGTTGGTGATATACTCTTTAACTTTCTGGGTGAATACCTCCACGTTCACTGCTGTTCCGTAAACTTCCGGCTCAACAACAAAGGCATCTCCATCAAACTTCGGATAGGCGGAGACAGGGTCTGTCTGCTCCTGTGTCACTGCCTTGACCTCCTGGATCTTTGAATTGAGAGCCTCCTCATCATATCCCACATCGATCGTCACATTCGTGGAGGTCACAGAAAAGAATGCCTTCGGCCACAGAAGCGGATTCTGAGCCTCCAGCGCCTTCTGGACATCCTCATTTTCCTTATATGTAAGGGAAATATCCGATCCCTTGATCACATCAGTCTCATTGTTCTGCTCAACGATCGTCAGTTCGTAGTCCTGTACCTGTTCCTTTATGTAATCCTCAACGTCTTCAACAGTCTTTCCTGAGAAATCCCGTCCGTTTATCTCTGTATCAATGTAAAAATGCCCGATAAAGAAAGCCGAGATCCCGAGATAGATCACCACAAGCGCTCCTGCAATGCTGCCTGCAATGATCCACGGCTTCTTTCCCATACTCCCTTTTCTGCGGCGCCTTCTCTTTCTCTTTTTTATATTTTCAGACATTTTATCTGCTTCACCCTCAACTCTTGTATCGTTCTGTATCTCATCGGCGACAGTATCGCCGTCCTCATCTTCCTGTTCTTCTCCGTAGTCCGGATCGTCTTCTTCCGGATCATTTCCGTCTGCACCTGACTCTGTCTGTTCTGTTCCGCCCTCCCCGGGCGTCTCTTCCTGAACCTCGCTCTGTTCCAGCGAGCCAGTTTCTTCGAGGATATCCTCTTTATCATCACGTATCTCAGTTTCAGGTTCTTCCGGAGTAAAACGGTCAGGCTTTCTTTCTTCCCTGTCATTACTCATTTAATATTCTCCCTCTGCATCTTAATATCCAGACAACATTATATTACGAATGTTTTCAAATGTACAGTTAATTATTTCTTAAGAATATCCTCCTGTTTTGTAACATTTTTATCATCCGAGGGCTCCTGTCTTGCGCATCCTGGCTTCTTCCTATATAATGATAGAATATGTTTGTGAAGAAATAGTGACTGAAAGGAGAATTCTATGAGCGGCTCATCATTTGGCAAAATATTCCGAATCACAACATGGGGAGAGTCTCACGGTCCCGGAGTGGGCGTAGTGATAGACGGCTGTCCTGCAGGGATCCCTCTCTGTGAGGAGGATATACAGCGCTTTCTTGACCGGCGCAGACCCGGTCAGAGTAAATATACTACAAGGAGGAATGAGGCAGACTCCGTAGAGATCCTCTCGGGTGTGTTCGAGGGTAAGACAACCGGTACACCGATCTCGCTCCTTGTAAGGAATCAGGATCAGCGTTCAAAAGACTATGGCAATATCGCAGTCTCATACCGGCCGGGACATGCGGATTATCCCTTCAAAGAGAAATATGGTTTCCGGGATTACCGGGGCGGCGGCCGCTCTTCCGGGCGCGAGACCATCGGGAGGGTCGCTGCCGGAGCGGTCGCGTCCCGTCTGCTGAACGAACTCGGTATCACTCTCTGCGCCTACACAAAAGCCATCGGTCCTTACACCGTGGACGAGGCTGACTATGACATGTCCCAGATCACGGAAAACAGCTTCTATATGCCCAGCAGTACAGCTGCGGAAAAAGCCGGGGAATATGTTTCCTCTCTGATGGCAGAGACGGATTCCTGCGGCGGTATCGTTGAGTGTGTGGCAGATGGTCTTCCTGTCGGGATCGGGGAACCTGTATTCGATAAGCTGGATGCTCTGCTCGCGCAGGCAGTCATGTCCATCGGTGCGGTAAAAGGCGTAGAGATCGGGGACGGATTTTCTGCCGCTTCTTCCGTTGGGAGCAGAAACAACGATCCTTTCCGCATGAGAGACGGAAAGGTGTGCAAGGAGACGAACCATTCCGGCGGGACGCTGGGCGGGATGAGCGACGGTGCAAGGCTGATCCTCCGTGCTGCAGTAAAGCCCACCTCTTCTATCGCAAAGACGCAGCATACAGTGAATGAATCCGGGGAGGAGATCGAGATCTCCATCCACGGAAGGCACGATCCGGTCATCGTCCCGCGCGCAGTTGTCGTTGTCGAATCCATGACAGCGGTCACTATTGCAGATCTGCTTCTGCAGAATGCTGTATCAAAACTGGATAACATCAAAAAATTATACTCATAAAAAAGTTCCCACCCGGTGATCCTTTCGGACTGCCGGGCGGGATTTTTTCTTCTCTGCCATATAACTTCTGCTGTATATTATCTTTCAGACGACCATCTCACATATTTATCACACGTTGAAGCATCCTCCGCCAATGAACTCCCGCAGCAGAGAGTTGGTGGGGACATATTCACTTCCTATCCCAACGAAGTAATCAAAGAATTTCAACAGCCTCTTCGCTTCGAGATATTCTTCCGAATCCCGTTCCACCGCAAAAAGCAGCGGTTCCACATACTGCTTGAGAACAGCAAGTTCATACAAGAGGGAGGAATTGAACATCACATCCGCTTCCTCCTGATAGGGGAAGATATTCTCTTCTTCTCCCCGTCTCACCGAAGCCCACATCCCGATCGTGCGCATTGCCGAGGATCCCCTCGTCCTTGCATCCCGGACCAGACGCCGGATCAGCCTTCCGTCTGTAGACGGGATCCGGTTGTGTTCATCAATATTGATCTGGGTCAGGGCGCTGATATAGATCCTGAATTTGTTCTCATCATCCAGCATCTCTGTCAGCTTGGGATTCAGACAGTGGATCCCCTCGATCACCAGGATATCGTTTTCTCCCAGTTTCTTCGGAGTCCTCTCATAATCCCGCTTCCCGGTCTTGAAATTGAATACCGGAAGATAGACTTTCTCTCCTGCAATGAGATTTCTCATATCCTCATTAAATTTGTCGATATCGATCGCTTCCAGGCACTCAAAATTATAATTCCCGTCTTTATCTCTCGGAGTATGTTCCCTGTCTACAAAATAATTATCCACTGCGATGGGATGGGGCTTCAGCCCGTTCGCCCGAAGCTGGATAGAGAGCCGGTGAGAAAAAGTCGTCTTTCCTGATGAGGACGGTCCTGCGATCAGCACAAACTTGTTCTTCTGGCTGCCTGCGATCCGGGATGCGATCTCTCCGATCTTCCTCTCCTGATACGCCTCCTGGACCAGGACGACCTCTCTCATGTCGGAATGAGTGATCATGTCATTGAGCGCTCCGACTGTGTCGATCTCCTGAAGGTCACCCCACGCTACAGATTCCTTGAGGACATGGAAAAGTTTCGGGCTCGGTTCGAAATCAGGGACCTTCTCCGGTTCCTCCTGGGTCGGCATCTGGATAACAAATCCATCCTCATACAGATGGAGGGAGAAATAGTTCAGGCAGCCCGCATCCGGCACCATATAGCCGTAATAGTAATCCTCAAATTCATTTATGCTATAGATATTCACTTTCGAGACGCGGCGGTACATAAAGAGTTTCTCTTTGTCATACATCCCATGCCGGTGGAACAGTTCGACCGCCTCATCTGTATGCACCGAGCGTTTGTTGATCGGCACGCGCTGTCCTGACAGCTGACGCATCCTTCTTTCAACTTTATCCAGGAACTCCTGATCCATCCGGACGTTTCCGTCCACAGTGCAGTAGTAGCCTTTGTCGACCGAAAAGTGGATCCGCACCCGGTCCACATTGCCATGTCCGCCCACGTCATGGACCGACTTCACCAGAAGGAAACACATGCTCCTCCGGTATGTTTCATGCCCGATCTTGTCTGCCGTGGTGACAAAGCGGATACTGCAGTCCTCCTTTACCCTTTTCCTCAGTTCCTGAAGCCGGTGTCCGTCCACAAATACGAGCACGATCTGGTGTGGATAGTCCTTCTGCACATCCTCGGCGATCTTCTGATATGTTGTGCCGGCTTCGTAAAACCTGGTTTCTTCTCCTATCGTTACGCAGCAAGTCTTGTTTTCCATTTCCCGCCTCCTGAGATTTTTCCGAACACTGTCCTGCATTCCGGCATTTATCGTCCGCTCAGATGCTCAGACTACCTGGAACGGATGGATGACCGGCTCTGATGTCACTTCCAGCCCTGGCAGCTTTTCGTTCAAAAAGCGCTGCATATCTTCAAGGAAGATATACTCTGTCCCATAGTGCCCCGCATCAATGATGCAAAGCCCCTGCTCCACTGCATCAATACCATCGTGGTGACCAATATCCCCCGTGACCAGGACATCCGCGCCTTTTCGGAGCGCGGCAGATATGGCTGACTTTCCGGATCCCGGTGATACTGCCATCCGGCGGACCATCCGCCCCATATCACCGAACACCTTGATACTGCCCAGATTCAGTTTATGCTTGACATAGACACAGCATTCCTCCAGAGTCACTGGTTTCTCCAGCATGCCGACCCTGCCGATCCCTTCTTTCTTTCCATCCGCGTTCTCCAACGTCTCATCCAGCACCTCTGCATCTGTGATCTTCAGGATCTTTTCCGAGAGTTCTGCCATCCTGAGCACATCATAATTGGTATGCATGGCATAATATGAGATATCATTTTGGATCAGCCGGAGCACTCTTTTGCTCACAAAGTCCTGGTCGTTCACCTTTTTGAGCGGAGTAAAGATAAGCGGATGATGAGTGATGAGCATATCCGCCCCTGCTTCCGCTGCCCGCCCGATCACGGCATCCGTCGCGTCAAGAGCCAGATAAACCCGCTCCACTTCTTTTTCCGCGCGTCCGGCAAGAAGCCCGACATTGTCAAAATCAAGGGCCGCCTCTGTCGGATAGGAAGCCTCGATCACCTTCATGATTTCTTTACAAAGCATAATATTCCATCCCTTTCCTGGCATATTCGATCTCTTCTTTAAGTTCTGCCCTTCTCTGTTCGATCCGTTCAGATCCTCTTCCTTCCAGAGACGTGAGGATCTCTTCTTTTATCTGAAGTTCCCGCTCCAAAAAGCGTTTCAGCACCGGATCTTTCTTCTCCAGCAGCAGTTTTCCGTACCGGAGTTCAGCCTCAGTCCAGCAGGCTCTTTTGATCTGAGGCTTTTCAGCTGCCTTATCTCTCCCAATCTCCGGAGACACTTTCATCGCAGTGTAAAACTTTCCGTCTTCCTCCACCATAACCTCATCCAGAAACAAAAAACCTTCCTGCAGCAGAAAGGTTCTCACTTTTTCGATCTCGGACTGGGGCTGAAGGATACATTCCGCCAGTTCTCTCACTGTTTCCGCGCCTTCCGTCAGGATACGCATCATCAGTCCTCCGCCCATCCCTGCGATCACGGCTGACTGCACCTCGCCGGGAGAGATCGCGGAAAATCCGTTGGAGATCCGGAGGTCGATCTTATCCTCCAGACCATTTTCACAGACATGTTCCCTCGCCCTCTCCAAGGGACCAATGTTTACATCGGAAGCGATCGCGCACGGGATCCTGCCCTCTCTGACGAGACAGATGGGTACATAGGCGTGATCTGTTCCCACATCGGCAGTGATATATCCGGCGGTCACAAGATCTGCGACCGCCTGTAATCTTTTTGATAATTCCATATTTCCTGCCCTGCCCGTTTTAGTCGAGATAATCGCGGAGTTTTCTGCTCCGGCTGGGGTGACGCAGTTTGCGGAGCGCTTTCGCCTCGATCTGGCGGATACGCTCTCTCGTCACGTCGAACTCTCTTCCCACTTCTTCCAGTGTGCGGGCACGCCCGTCGTTCATTCCGAAGCGGAGGCGCAGCACTTTCTGCTCACGCTCTGTCAGCGTATCCAGCACTTCATCAAGCTGCTCTTTCAGGAGCGTCTGTGCTGCCGCTTCTGCCGGCACAGGCACATTGTCATCCTGGATAAAGTCACCAAGATGGCTGTCCTCCTCCTCACCGATCGGAGTTTCCAGGGAAACCGGTTCCTGGGAGATCTTCAGGATCTCACGCACTCTCTCTACCGGCATGTCCAGCTCTTTGGCGATCTCCTCCGGAAGAGGCTCTCTTCCAAGTTCCTGGAGGAGCTGTCTGGATACCCGGATCAGTTTGTTGATCGTCTCTACCATATGGACAGGGATACGGATCGTCCTTGCCTGGTCCGCGATCGCCCTTGTGATCGCCTGGCGGATCCACCAGGTAGCATACGTACTGAACTTATAACCTTTATGATAATCAAATTTTTCAACCGCTTTGATCAGTCCCAGATTTCCTTCCTGGATCAGGTCAAGAAAGAGCATCCCTCTTCCCACATAGCGTTTCGCGATGCTGACAACGAGACGCAGGTTCGCCTCAGCGAGTTCTTTCTTCGCGTCCTCATCCCCTTCTTCCATCCGCTTTGCAAGCTCGATCTCGCGCTCCGCACTCAGAAGAGGCACTTTACCGATCTCTTTCAGATACATACGGACCGGATCCTCGATGCTGACTCCCTCCGGGACAGACAGATCGATATTTTCCATATCGACGTCGTCTTCCTCAGAGATTATAACGTCAAGATCTATATCGGCATCATCGTCCACATCACTGCTGATCCGCAGCACATCGATATTATTTGCTTCCAGATACTCGAACACTTTTTCCATCTGATCGGTATTGAGTTCCATATCAGCGAAAAAATCATTGATCTCCTGAATTTCCAGTACGCTTTTTTTCTTCTTTCCAAGCGCTACCAGTTCTTTCATTCTTTCCAGAAATTTCTGTGCGTTCTCTTCCATGTGTCCATCCTTCCTTCGCCGGCGCGCGAGCGCAGGCTATCTTGTTTTATTTTATCCTTAATCAATAGAAATATGCAGTTTCCTCAGGTCCTCAAGCTTCCGTTTTTCTTCCATCAGGTGCTGTAGTCCTGCCATATCTGTGGGTTCCAGATGAAGGGTCCGGTGATCGATACTGTTGCTCTTCACCCGGAGTATGGTCTCTTTGAGAGCCTGCTCCCTTTCTTCCTTCGTCTTCAGTTCCCTGATCCTCGTGTTAAAGAGCGCCGCAGCCTGCCTGTGCTCCTCTTCTTCCGTAAAATGGTCCAGGATCTTCGCCGGGTTGAGTTCTCCGTTCCGCCGCTGCTCGTATAGGAGCCGGGCCACCGTCCGATACAGTTCTTCCGTAAAATCATCCGGTGTGATCAGCGGACTTATCTTATCAAACAGCGACGCGTCGTCGATCAGCCAGGTCAGGAGCACTTTCTGAGAAGTGAGGATCCCGTCCTCCTTCTGCTTTTCCTTCCCCTCTGCCCGGCGCGGTCTCGTCACCGGTCTGGCCAGCCCTGCGCTGACTGCGGTCTTTGCCACCAGCTTTTCCAGGCTCTCCTTCCGGACTCCGTACTCGGCGGCAACGGCATCAATATAGTTGTTTCTCTCCAACTCGTCCTCGAACTCCATCAGCCGGCGCGCCGTCTCACGGAAAAACGCGGTCTTCCCCTCCGGGGATCTCATGTCATAGTCGCGGGAGAGCATGTCAATACTGAACAGGAAACCGTTTTTCGCCTCGTCGATCCGCCTTTGGTATTCCTCCGCGCCCAGATTTTTAATAAACTCATCCGGGTCTTTGTACGGATCCATCCGTATCACCTTCGCCGTGATCCCCGCTTCCCGCAGAATGGGCACAGCCCGGAGCGCAGCCCTTGTCCCCGCGTCATCACTGTCGTATGTAAGGTAGACTTCCCGGACATACCGCTTGATCAGAGATGCGTGTCCCGGCGTGAGCGCAGTCCCCAGGGATGCCACCGCATTGGTAAACCCTGCCTGGTGAAGGGCGATCACATCCATATACCCTTCACAGAGCAGAAAATACGGCTTTCTCGATGTCCTTGCACGGTTCAGTCCATACAGGTTCCGGCTCTTGTCAAACACCGCTGTCTCCGGCGAGTTCAGATATTTGGGCTTTGCATCTCCCATCACCCTGCCGCCGAACCCGATAACACGGCTGTTCACATCCATGATCGGGAACATGACACGGTTCCAGAATTTATCATAAACACCCTGACGCTCATCCGTATTGATCAGTCCTGCCTGACGGATCAGTTCTTCACTGTAGCCTTTTTTTCTTAAGTACTTATACAGGTCATCACTGAACTTATTGGAGTATCCCAGCCCGAAAGCTGTGATCGTCTCATCCGAAAGCTTTCTGTCTTTCAAATATGTATAGGCGCCTTTTCCCCTTTCTGACTTGAGCTGCACGTAATAATACTTTGCAGCAAGCTTATTGACCTCCAGGATCGACGCCTTCAGGTCTGCCTTTTCTTTTGCCTCTTTCGAGTATTCTGCCTCCGGCAGCTCGATCCCCGCTCTGTCCGCGAGATACTTTACCGCCTCCACAAAAGAAAAATTCTCATATTCCATCAGGAAAGTATATACGTTTCCTCCCGCGCCGCACCCGAAACAGTAGTACATCTGCTTCTGCCTGCTCACAGAGAAAGACGGAGATTTTTCATTGTGGAAGGGACAGAGCCCGAAGTAAGAACTGCCCTTCTTCTGCAGTCTCACATATCCGGAGATCACATCTACTATATCATTTCTCGTTCTTATCTCTTCTATCAGTTCTTCCGAATAGTACATGCCAGCCTCCCCAAAAAGAATACCCTATTTTATATATTCGACAAAACTTCTTTTTATCCTTTAAATTTTCCACGATTCCGGGACAAAAAATTCTTCAAACTTTTTTACAGCATAGGAATCCGTCATTCCCGCGATATAATCACAGACGATCTGTTCCCTGCTGTTGTCAGGATCGGACATGGCATCCAGATACTGCTGCGGCAGAAGTTCCAAGTGTTTTACATAGTATTCAAAAAGCTGTTCGATCATATGTACTGCCTTGTCCTCCTCACCTTTTGCCTTGGGGTTGAGATAAACATTGTCAAACATGAACCTGCGAAGTTCCTGCATTGCCTTCTCCACCCGCTCAGACATCCGGATCTCCGGCTGGTCCATGCTGTTTATGATCACATCGTGGACCATAGTGTTCAGCCGCTCCTTGCACGAATTTCCAAGTACACCCCGGATCTCTGCCGGAATGTCTTCCTCTGTCAGGATCCCTCCACGGATCGCGTCGTCCATGTCATGGTTGATATAGGCGATCTTATCAGAGAGGCGCAGGACCTTTCCCTCCAGCGTATGCGGATTCCCGGCGGTCTTATGGTTCAGGATGCCGTCCCGCACCTCCCACGTCAGGTTGAGCCCTCTCCCCTGCTTTTCAACACGTTCCACTACCCGGAGACTCTGCACATTATGCGAAAAGTGATACACTCTGTTCAGCGCCTTTTCTCCCGCATGACCGAAAGGCGTATGCCCCAGATCATGACCCAGGGCGATCGCCTCGACCAGATCTTCATTCAGACGGAGAGCTTTCGCGATCGTCCTCGCATTCTGGGACACCTCCAGGGTATGTGTCAGCCGCGTCCTGTAATGGTCGCCTTTTGGCAGTAGAAACACCTGCGTCTTCTGTTTCAGCCTGCGGAACGACTTGCAGTGCAGGATCCGGTCCCGGTCTCTCTGAAAGACCGGGCGGATGTCGCACTGTGCCTCCTCCCGCTCACGCCCACGCGACCTTCTGCTCAGCGTGGCATAAGGGCTCAGATACTCTTCTTCTCTTGCTTCAAGCTGTTCTCTGATCGTCATAGAGGCTCACTCCTTCAATCTCTCTTCGATTGCCTTCACCACCGTGCTGAGCACTTTTATCCTCGCATAGTATTTATCATTTCCTTCTACCACGACCCAAGGGGCATAATCAGTAGATGTCCGGAGCAGCATCTCATTGACTGAATCCTCATACTGGTCCCATTTCTCCCGGTTTCTCCAGTCTTCATCCGTGATCTTCCACTGTTTTTCCGGATTTTCCTGGCGCTCCCTGAACCTTCTCTCCTGTTCATCCTTATCGATGTGCATCCAGAATTTGATCACGATGGCACCGGCATCGTGCAGGTCTCTCTCCATGTCGTTAATCTCCTTGTATGCCCTCTGCCACTCCTCTTTCGTGCAGAACCCCTCGATCCGTTCCACCATAACGCGCCCGTACCATGTCCTGTCAAAGATCGCCACATGCCCGTCTTTTGGCATAGCCTTCCAGAACCTCCACAGATAGTGGTGCGCCTTCTCAATATCATTCGGGGATGCAGTCGGGTTCACCACATATCCGCGGGGATCCATCTTCTGGGTCAGCCGCTTGATCGCGCCGCCTTTGCCGCCTGCGTCCCAGCCCTCAAATCCAAGGACCACCGGGATCCTTCTCCTGTAAAGTTCACCGTGAAGCTTTTCCATCTTCTTCTGCAGCTTTTTCAGTTTCTCTTTGTATTCTTCCTGGGTGTATCTCAGGGACAGGTCAGCTTTTGACAGGATGGATACCTGGAGTTCTTTCAGTTCCTCCTCCGCCTCACGCGCCACCTGGGACGCTTCCAGACTGACAGAAGTCTCGCCGGCGTCTTTCGCTGTGCTTTCCTCCTCTTTCTTCCTCTGCACTTTCTCGATCTGATCCGCCATTGCCTTGATCACCGTGGTGTAGATCTTTACTGTTGCAAACCTCCGGTCTGTCGCCTCAATGATCGTCCAGGGCGCATAGTCCTTGTCCGTCTTAAAGAGCATGTCTTCCATCATATCCGCGTATTCACCGTAACGGGCGTTCCGCTCGATATCCCCCTGCGTCACGCGCCACGCAGTCTCCTTATTCTTTGCCAGTTTATCAAATCTCTTTTTCTGCTCCTTCTGGTCAATGTCAAGGAACAGCTTGACGATCACATTCCCGTCGTCCGAGAGCTGTTCTTCAAAAGAATTGATAGACTGAAACGCTCTGGAGATATCCTTTTCTTTTGTACGTTTCTCAAAACGGTCTATGAGGACCCGGCGGTACCAGCTCCCGTCAAAGATCGCGATCCTGCCTCTCTCCGGCGTCTTTGTCCAAAAGCGCCACATAAACGGATGCATGCTCTCTTCCTCTGTATCGTTTTTGATCGGGAAGACCTGGAATCCCCTCGGATCCATGCTCTGGATGAGATATCCGATCTGAAGTCCTTTTCCCGAAGCGCCAAATCCCTCAAACACGATCAGTACAGGGATCTTTAGTTCCTTGCACTGACGCTGAAGCTGTCCGAGGCGGACTTCAAGATGATCCATCTTTCGTTTGTACTCCTCTTTTGACATTTTTTTAGTCAGATCCACTTTTTCTAACATTTCTTTCCCTCCGCTCCATTATTCAGATATTATTGACGGGTTTCTCTAAATTATTGTAATTATATCACACAAATTAAAGTAAAAAAGGGAAAATCTATATAAGATCCTCCCTTTTCGCAGTTTTCATTATCTAATTGTATCATTGGTCGGTTTTTCAGCCTTACTCTTTTGTCCAGTGATGGACTGTCTCTGTTCCGGGACTCTGGAGGTCCATCTCTGTGCCGTCATCATTCAGCGTAAATTCGAACTCCAGCGCACCGCCTTCTACCACAAGCTTGAGAAGCCTTGTCCCCTCCGAATTTTCTACCACGCTGTATGTCCCTTCCGTCTCGGTCTCCGAATCGTCGATCACCATCGTGTTGTCGTCTTTAAAAGTATATGTGTTTCCGTTTCCGTCAGACCATTTTCCCGGGATCCCCGAAGCACGCTCATCCGAGAGATCCAGAAAGGTAATATCCGCAGGCAGGAACAGAAGGTCATCCCCTCCGTCCAGAGCCGTAAGATCGACTCCATACCCTGTCTTATCTGTAGAGAGAGCATAAAGTTCTTCCTCTCCCGTCTCATCCATGGTGATATGAAGTGTGATATGGTTCTCATCATCAAAGCCACATTCGAAGGTAAATGGATCGCCGTTTTTATTTCCTGTCCCGTCTTCCTCCATCACATAAACGTCACTGCTCCCGTCAACCTTCCATGTATCCGACATCACTTTGACTACAGATTCGCTTGGAAGGGATACCGAATCGCCGAGAGACTCTTTTGCGTCGTTCGCCGCCTGGTCCACCTCCGTCGTTGTTGACTCTCCTGCCGTTGAAGTATTTTCCTTTTCTTCTCCGCTGCACCCGGTCATGCCGACTGTCACCGCAAGAAGAGCTGCCACTAAAAGTTTCTTCATGCTGTTCTATCTCCCTGATCTTTGTATAGATGTTCGTACCAAAAAAATCCCTTGAGACCAAGGGATTTTCCTGATGCGGAAGATGGGACTTGAACCCACACGACACGAATGTCACAAGATCCTTAGTCTTGCTCGTCTGCCAGTTCCGACACTTCCGCATTCCTATTTTCTGTGGTCTTAAGTGTTTCAACTGCTGACCACAAGTGATATATTACTATTTCATCCTGAAAATGTCAACTGTAATTTCCGAAAAACATAAAGTTCGAAAGTTGTTTTAATTATTATAAAATTACCGAAAATTCCGACAACTGTATTTGTGGCCGTCGAATCGCTTCAGACACAAAACAGCCCCCCAATCCGGAAGGCTGTTTTCTATCAAAGATCACTCTTTAATTGTAATGCGGAAGATGGGACTTGAACCCACACGACACGAATGTCACAAGATCCTTAGTCTTGCTCGTCTGCCAGTTCCGACACTTCCGCATTCCTGCATTTTCCGGTCTTTATTGATGTTTTGAACAACTGACCGTAAGATAGATTCTACTATAAGAATCTACAAATGTCAACAGTTTTTTCTGTCATTCCTTCTGTACGGTAACAGTTCGTTACAGTTCACATCATGCAGGCGGTGGTCAGTGTAACACCAGTTCCGCACGAAAGAACGGGAAATCGGGAAATCGGAACTTCATTCCTTCAAGAGTTCTTCTCCCCTTCTCTCGTGCGGTCTACTGTCATATATATACTTCTCAGACGATCAGGTTATTCCATATTCCCGGGGAATCTCGGAATCCCGTCAAATCCGGCTTTCAGATCTTCGTCTGTAGGAATGTAATCCGACATCTCGCCGTTGTTGAATTTTTCATATGCATACATATCAAAGTATCCTGTTCCGGTCAGACCGAAGAGGATCGTTTTTTCCTCTCCCGTTTCCTTACACTTCATCGCCTCGTCGATCGCCACTTTGATCGCGTGGCTGCTCTCCGGAGCTGGAAGGATGCCTTCCACTCTCGCGAACTGCTCTGCCGCCTCAAAGACGGAAGTCTGTTCTACCGAGCGTGCCTCCATGTATCCGTCAGCGTAGAGCTGTGACAGGACAGAACTCATACCGTGATAGCGGAGTCCTCCTGCATGGTTTGCCGACGGGATGAACCCGCTTCCAAGAGTATACATCTTCGCAAGCGGGCAGACCATACCGGTATCACAGAAGTCATAAGCATATACGCCGCGTGTCAGGCTGGGGCAGGAAGCCGGCTCCACTGCAATGAACTGATAGTCCGCTTCTCCCCTCAGTTTTTCTCCCATGAACGGTGAGATGAGTCCGCCCAGATTGGATCCGCCTCCCGCGCATCCGATGATGATATCCGGCTTTACGCCGTATTTATCCATCGCGGCCTTCGTCTCCACACCGATGACAGACTGATGGAGGAGCACCTGGTTCAGCACGCTTCCGAGAACATATCTGTATCCCTCTGTGTGGGTCGCGACTTCCACCGCCTCTGAGATCGCACAACCAAGACTTCCTGAGGTTCCCGGGTGCTCTGCGAGGATCTTTCTTCCCACTTCCGTCGTATCAGAAGGGGACGGTGTCACGCTGGCGCCATATGTCCTCATCACTTCACGGCGGAACGGCTTCTGCTCGTAGGAGCATTTTACCATATATACTTTACAGTCCAGATCAAGGTAAGCGCATGCCATGGACAGGGCTGTGCCCCACTGCCCGGCACCGGTCTCTGTCGTAACACCTTTGAGGCCCTGCTCCTTCGCGTAGTATGCCTGTGCGATGGCAGAATTGAGTTTATGGCTTCCGCTGGTATTATTTCCCTCAAATTTATAATAGATCTTTGCCGGGGTCTGGAGTTTTTCTTCCAGGCAGTATGCCCTCACCAGGGGCGCCGGACGGTACATTTTATAGAAATCTCTGATCTTCTTCGGGATCTCGATATACCGGTTATCGTTATCCAGTTCCTGTTTTACCAGTTCCTCGCAGAATACAGCGCCCAGCTCTTCCGCTGTCATAGGCTGCATTGTAGCCGGATTCAGAAGGGGTGCAGGCTTATTCTTCATATCTGCCCGTACATTATACCATTCTTTCGGCATCTCGCTCTCTTCCAGGTAGATTTTGTAAGGGATCTTCTTTTCGCTCATATTTTTCTCCTTTCTTTTCCGGGACCTGAGACTTCTTTCCTGCATCTGCCTGATGACATCTGTCCTTCAGGAACAAAAAAAGCTCCTGTCCCTCACAACTGTAATATTGCAGGGACAAGAGCCATGATACAAACTCCTGCGGTGCCACCCGGCTTGATGCATTCTTAACATCCACTCATTGCATACAAACATATGCTTCTTTTGTTAACGAAGTGTACTCTCCGTCTCACCTACCGGCAGGAAACCTCTGACATCTCTGATATCTGCAAGATCTCTGATGCTCTCTGCCCTTCAGCTCGCCCTCCGAAGCCCATTCGCCTCATGCCTGTCATGCTGCGATCCCACCACCCGCAACTCTCTGTGAAGCAGAACAATGAAGTTACTTACTCTTCTTCAACGGTTTAGTAAGACTTTATCACGTAAAAGCCCAAAAGTCAATATCTGTTATGTACCTTTTCTGCAAAGCACATAAAATCTTTCAGTTCGATAAATCTCCCGTCATCCAGCACCACTCTTCCGCTCATCCTCCCGAACACCTGATGCTGGTCTGACGCGGCCACCGCTGCCGAGAGCTTCGCCGCCCGGTCGAGCAGCGGCTGGAACTCGGTCTCAAAACGTCCGTCGCTGGATGTGAACTTCCAGGGTTTCATATAGTCGTCCTCCGGGATATGGAACGTCACATCATCCAGCTTGTGCGCCTTTCCGTCATAAAAGATCACATTTTCCGTAGCAGCGGACGTATCTCCGAAGCCGTATCCGATATTAAAACCAAAGGGTTTTCCCCCGATCGTACCGTTTCCCGAACCCCAGTACCAGGTGTTGTCATAGGTCCATACGCCGCGTCCCCAGTCAAGCGTCCCGTAATCCTTCTCCGGGGTAAACCAGTATGTCTTCTCATCCCAGGACAGATATCCTTCCGCCGGCATGCAGTTGATCTTGCGGTTATAATAGAACGCCTTCCTGCCCGCCCACGGCGTCGCCATTGTGATCGAATCCATCTCCGGCTGATCCAGAGCGATCTCGCAGTAGAACGGTTTTCCCATGTAGAATTCCTTGAAATCACAGGAGATCGTCCTCTTTCCGTCCTCGACACGGAACTCCATCCTGAGCCTTTTATCCCGGTACTGCACAGTGCCTTTCTCAGAAGAAGCCGGCATCTTCATCCTTCCCATGGGAAGTGCTGTCAGGATCGTCTCCGTATGCTCCCATCCCTCCTTGAAATTGAGGAGGGACACGGACTGGAGTCCGATATATCCGTTGTCAGAGAGGGTGAACGCTGCTCCGTAGTCCTCGTTCATGACCAGATAATAGTCCCATTCTTTGATCCGGAAAGCAGGAGCGGTTATCCTGCTCCGATCATATTCCCACACCGGTCTTCTCGCCCACCCCGGCTCTGCTATCTTTCCGTCCGCCCCGAGAAGAGGCTGGCGCTCTGTCACTTCGTGATTTCTCATTTCATCACACTCCCCTGAAAAAAGAAATGCCCGAATCCCAACCGGGACCGGGCTCCATGGATTTATTTTACTACGCGATCTTCTCTTTTGCAAGAGCTGCGAGTGTTGCAAATCCTTCTTTGTCACTTACTGCCATCTCTGCGAGCATCTTTCTGTTCATATCAACGTTCGCCAGCTTCAGTCCGTGCATGAACTTGCTGTAGGAAAGTCCGTTCATTCTTGCTGCTGCATTGATACGGGCGATCCAGAGCTGTCTCATCTGGCGTTTGCGCTGTTTTCTTCCTGCATAAGCAGATGTAAGAGCTCTCATTACAGACTGTTTTGCAACTCTGTACTGTTTGGAGCGTGCGCCTCTGTATCCTTTCGCCAGTTTCAGTGTTCTGTTATGTTTCTTCTTAGCGTTCATTCCGCCTTTGATTCTTGCCATTTCTTACTCCTCCTTCATCAACTTCCAGATATTACAGATACGGTAATACCTTTTTCATGTTCTTTACATTCGTTGCATCAGTGATCGTAGCCTGTCTGAGATTTCTCTTTCTCTTCGTAGACTTCTTCGTTAAGATATGGCTCTTGTAAGCTTTATTTCTTTTCAGTTTTCCTGTACCTGTTTTTTTGAAGCGCTTTGCTGCCGCTCTATTTGTTTTGATTTTTGGCATGATGATTTCCTCCTTTATTGTGCTGCCTTTCAGGACATTCATCCCGGGTTACGGATTTAACGTTTTTCAGTTAAAACCATGCTCATATTTCTGCCTTCGAGCTTCGGTGCTTTTTCGACCGATGCGATATCGGAAAGCAGTTCTGCGAAGTCGTCAAGGATGTGCCTGCTCTGCTGAACATGGGCCATCTCTCTTCCACGGAAGCGCAGTGTCACCTTGACCTTGTTTCCCTTGGAGATAAACTTCCTTGCATTGTTCACCTTTGTGTTCAGGTCATTCTTGTCAATGTTCGGCGACAGACGGACCTCTTTGATCTCAACCGTCCTCTGTTTCTTCTTAGCCTCTTTCTCTTTCCTTGTCTGCTCATACTTATACTTGCCGTAATCGATGATCTTGCAGACAGGCGGCTTCGCACCGGGAGCGATCTTGACCAGGTCAAGTTCTGCCTCCATGGCGATCTTCATGGCTTCTCTCGCCGACATGATCCCTAACTGTTCTCCATCCTGGCTGATCAGACGAACTTCTCTGTCTCTGATCTGCTCGTTAATCATTAAATCGCTAATTGTCGTATACCTCCGTCAAATGAATTTCCATTCAGGTTTTTCCATGCGAAAACACAAAAAAACGAGTGAATATCATATCCACCCGACAATCAATAAAGCCTTCCCGCTTACAAAGGAAGCTTCCAAGTCAATATCAGACCGACAGTCACCCTGTTGTGCTGCGGTGAGAGTGGATACTCTACTTTGTTTTTTGCTTAACGCAAGTATTAATTTACCATATCCACTCTCCCGTGTCAACACATTTTTCTATCTTTTATTTCCCATACAGAATACAGCCACAACCCCCGGTCCTGTGTGGCTTCCGATCACGGTACCGATATTGTTGATCAGGATATTGTCGATCCCCATCTTCTCCCGCACCAGCTTCGCCACATATTCTGCATCTTCGATACAGTCGCCGTGGGTGATCATGATGATGTCGTTATCCCAGCCCTTTGACTGCTCCACTGCCATATCCACGATCTTATTCAGGGACTTCTTGCGCCCTCTCTCTTTTCCGATGACCTGGAGTTTGCCGTTGTCATCCATATGTATGATCGGTTTGATCTGCACCAGAGTCCCCAGTACAGCGGTCGTCTTGGATACGCGCCCTCCTCTGTGAAGGTGGTTCAGGTCATCCACTGTCACATCATGGCAGATATGGAGTTTGTTCTCCTCCACCCACGCCGCGATCTCATCAATGTTCTTTCCCTGCTCCTTGAGCTGCAGCACCTTATAAAGGAGAAGTCCTTCTCCCAGACATGCGCAGAGTGTATCAATGATGATGATCTTTGCCTCGGGGTATTTCTCCGAGAGTTCTTCCCCCGCCAGCCTCATACTGTTCAGGGTTCCGCTCAAACCGGAAGAGAAACCGAGATGGAGGATGTCTTTGCCTTCTTTCACGAAAGGCTCCATCATCTGCACCGCTTCCTCCGGATTGATCTGAGAGGTCACGGACATATGCCCCTCTCTCAATTTCTCAAAAAACTCTTTTCCTGTCAGCCCGTACATATCAGTATATGTCTCGCCGTCGATCGTATATTTTAATGGAAATACCGGAACATGGCGCTCCTCCAGCCACTCTCTGGGCAGGTCCACCGTACTGTTCACTGTGATCACAAAATCTCTCATTGTCCTGATTCCTCCTGGATCTATATTTGTCCGCTTAGTAATAACGAACCGTCTCCTTGTATATCATAGCATTTTTTCGAGTATTAATCAAAATATTTTCACCGGGCATGAAGAAAGGAAAATCAGGATGCGCCTCAAAGACGTTGCAAAGGGCGGCGGAATACTTCCTCCCGCCGCCCTTTTTCCATCAGTTCAGCTTTATATTCATATAGTTTCTTCCCGAGAGCGTCTTGTTGAAGATCAGGAAACACAGGACAAGGATGCATCCTGCGATAAATCCGTACAGGTCAAAGACCGCAGTGAGTATGAGGAGCATCAGCCGCATGAACTTCAGTGCATAACCCAGTTCAAAATTGGGCTGGGTATAGTTCGCCACCGCCACAAATGCCATGTACAGCATCACTTCACTGTTGAACCAGCCTGACTGCACGGAGAACTCTCCCATAACGATACCGGCGATCACACTGAGCGGCGTACTCAGCATAGTCGGCGTGTTCATGGCCGCAAGCCGGAGTCCGTCTATTGAAAGTTCCAAAAGAAGGAACTGGAAGATCAGCGGAATGTTCACGGTATCCCGCACTGCCACAAACTCAAACGCCGCCGGGAGCCATTCCTGGTTCTGCATGAAAAGCAGATACAGCGGAGTAAAGAATACCGTCGCTACCGTGATCAGAGTCCGCGTGACCTTCAGATAAACTCCTGTGACTGTGGGAAAATAGTAATCATTAGCCTCCTCGATCATATCCAGGATAGATGTTGGAAGGATCATGGCGGATGGAGAGTTGTCCACAAGAATGATCACTTTCCCCTCCAGGATACAGGCAGCCGCCGTGTCAGGACGCTCAGTGTATTTAAATTTAGGAAACGGGTTGAACCATTTTCTCTTGAAAAGGGCTTCCGCCAGACTCTGCTGGTTCATCCGCAGATCTCCGATGTTGAGGCTCTCGATCCGCTTTTTCAAATTGTTCAGCAGTTCCTGGTCCACCCGGTCGCTCATATAACACAGCGCGATATCTGTCCGGGACACCTGCCCCGCCTCCGTCATCTCCATGATAAGATGAGGGTCCCTGATCCTTCTTCGGATCAGGGCGGTATTAAAAACAATGGTCTCCACGAATCCGTCCCGAGAACCGCGGAGAGATCTGTCTTTGTCAGGTTCTTCCACGCCTCTTGCCGGGTAAGTACGGCAGTCAATACTGATGCACTCGCTGTATCCGCCAATGAACAGGACAGCCGTTCCGGACAGAACGTTTCTCACCACCTGGTCAAAGTCTTCCAGGACATCTACCTCCACATAGGGGACATTCTTTCGCGCGAACCCGTCCGCATCATCCGGCATATCCTCCTCAGTGACTGCGAGAAAGGAATCCATGATCTTGAGCATCGCCTCATCTTTGACGAACCCGTCAATATAGTAAAATACGGACGCCTTCCCGCCGATCTCGATCTCTCTTCGGATCATGTCAAAACTTTCCTTTACCGGAAGGAGCTGGTTCATATATGTGATATTCTCCTCAAAAGAAGCACTGATCTTTTTTTGATTTTTCTCTACCATAGAATCTGTTCCCCGTTTCCGCCCTGAAGGGCATGATACTCTGCTGATGCAGTTCTATGGATAGATTCCCCTGTTTTTCCGAAAATATGTATCCCTGCGCATAACAGAATGTACGTGCGCCTATCTTATCCCAACATGTGTATCTTTTGCCCACTCATCATTCCAGATATCCGGCTCTCTTCATCTTCTCAAACACCTGTGCCTGACGCTGCCTTGCCAGTTCCGGGCTGGCGACAGGGTTATAATTGCTGGGTGCGTTCGGTATCCCCGCAAGAAGCGTACACTCGTCAAAATCCATCTCGGACGGAGGCTTTCCAAAATACCCTGCAGAAGCATCCCCGACACAGTAGTATCCGTTCCCGAAAAAGATGGAGTTCACATAAAGTTCCAGGATCTTATCCTTATCGAGCACTGACTCGATCTTAAACGCCATAAACATCTCGGAGATCTTCCGCACCATCTTTTTTTCCTGTGTGAAAAACTGATTTTTTGCAAGCTGCTGTGTGATCGTACTGCCGCCTTCCACATAGGCACCCGCACGGATATCATTGACAACAGCTCTTCCAATCGCGATGGGATCGATTCCCGGATGGCTGTAAAAGCGCTTGTCCTCCACTGCCAGCACCGCGTCGATATATGTCTGTGGCAGTTCATCCAGAGGGGTATAATTATCGATCGATTCGATCTGCTCCTGCATCTCCTCCACACTCTTTTCTCCAAGCGCATCCCGATAACCGCTGTATCCCTGATATACAAGGATACCGCCTGCGATCAACACGCATAAAAAAATGAAAGAACACAGCCGTTTTATCCATTTCATACTGTATCATCCTGCCTTTCGCACCTTTTCTGACAGACTGTTACGGATCCGGGTATCTCCCGGTTCCCACTTACAGTATAAAAAACGCATCTGTATTCTTCCATATTATTTCCTTACGTTTTTCTTAAATACACTTACATTATTGTAAGTTCAGCGCACGCTTTTTCCCGCGCACAAATATACTTTTCCCAGGATCCCCGTCAGGCTCTTTTTGTCGTACTGCCAAAGCCGCCGTTGCGGATCTCAGTGGCGTCATCGTCGACCGTAATGCCGTACTCTACAAAGATTCCCTGCATGAATCCTGTCCCTGCGCCGATCTCCACGGTCTTCCCTTCATTGGTATCGTTTGTGATCTTTGCAAAGATGTGGCCTTCATTATCTGAATAATAGTAATCACTGTCAATGATGCCGACCGTATTGTTGAGCTGAAGCCTGTACTTAAAGCCCAGCCCGCTTCTGGGGTAGCACTTCAGAACCCATTCCGGCTCCATCCACACCCGGATGCCGGTCGGGACTTTTATCGTCTCCCCGGGTGCCAGTGTCAGATCCACCGGTGCAAAGAAGTCATATCCCGCGCTCCCGGCCGTCGCTCTGCGGGGAAGCTTTATCTTCTCATACACGCTTTCTGCCGCACCCTCATCTGCAGGCCCGAAGGTATCCGTCCACGCCTCGCGAAACTGCTCCAGGCTTACTTTCTCAAATTTTGCGATTCTGTTCATTTTTGTCTGCTCCTTCCATATCATTCCTTCCGACCGGTTCACTTACGGAAGATGCCGGACTCGTCCAGCACTTGAATGATCTCACTGATCGTCTCTTCATCCACGACCAGCGCCATCCTGACATAGCCTTCTCCGTTGCTCCCAAAAGCACTTCCCGGCGTTACGATCACACCGGTCCGCTCCATCAGCTTCATACAGAAATCAGCGGATGACTCATATCCTTCCGGGATCTTCGCCCAGACGAACATGGTCCCCTGGCTGTCCGGCACGTTCCATCCGATCCTGCGCAGCCCGCCGCACAGAGCCCTGTTGCGCGCCCCGTACTCCTGTCTCTGCTCCTCGATAAAATCATCCGGACCTGTGAGCGCCGCGATCGCCGCAAGCTGCACCGGATAAAAGATGCCATAATCAATCTGTGAGCGCAGAAGGCGGAACTTCTTTATGATCTCTTTGTTTCCCACTACAAATGAGATACGCGCCCCGGTAAGGTTATAGGATTTTGACAGGGAATAAAATTCCACACCTACATCTTTCGCTCCCTCAAAGGAAAGGAACGATCTTCCCGGACTCTCAGTGAATGTGATGTCAGAGTAAGCGTTATCGTGAAGGATCACGATATTATTTTCCTTTGCAAATGCGATCAGCCTCTCGTAAAACTCATCCGGTGCGCAGACACAGACCGGATTGAGCGGATAGGACACGATCATATATCTTGCCCGTCTGAGCATATCTTCCGGAATACTCTCCAGGTCCGGAAGGTATCCGTTCTTCTCTTCGATCGTATAATAGCCGATCTCTGCATGCGCCATGATCCCGCTCATCTCAAACATGGGGTATCCCGGGTTTGGCACCAGGATCAGGTCGCCAGGGTCACAGAGAGTCAGTCCGATATGCGCCATCGCTTCCTGAGATCCGTATACGGACAAGATCTCGTCCGTCTCCACATGTACGCCGAACCTTTTCTCGTACCGATACTGAACTGCCTCCAGAAGTTCCGGAAGGTCCGCCAGAGAATACTTATAGTTCTCCGCTTTTCCGCAGGCTTCCTGCATCGCCTTCATCACATGGGGCGCCGGCTTAAAATCCGGGGTTCCCACGGAGAGATTATATACTTTCCTGCCCGCCCGGAGCAGTTCTTCTTTCTTCTCATTCAGCGCGCCGAAGATCCCGGGCTGAATATTGTTTACCATATCTGAAAAATGTATATCCATTTCAGATCTCCTCCTCTTCTTTTACAACATTATTACAGTATCACAAAAAGAGGTTTGATTCAACTCATATCCGTTATATGAAGATGCAAGAGCACGGGCTTTTGACGGAATGAGCGAAGACGACATCGGATACGTGGAGACTTTCGTCTCCGACATATACGTTCCTCTGGAAGGATTTCTTCATGACGGAGCCCTGGAAAATGCCATCAAAGATCTTCAGCATCCGGTCTGGACT
The DNA here is from genome assembly GCA_019119205.1 of Candidatus Mediterraneibacter intestinavium. Taxonomy (GTDB): domain Bacteria; phylum Bacillota; class Clostridia; order Lachnospirales; family Lachnospiraceae; genus Mediterraneibacter; species Mediterraneibacter intestinavium. The sequence continues at coordinate 847 of DWXK01000008.1, read as the reverse complement.
ATCTTTGACAAAACAGGGGAGATTATCACCGGATATGCCTACGACCAGGAAATATGTATACGAGACCGAAGCGATCCTCCACGATATGTATCACTATCTGTTCCACTACGGGCCGGAGCTGGCTCTGACCTCGGATGACCCGGGGCAGACACCAGCCTTTTATGGAGTCCTGAATGTCTATCAGCGCGGCGATGCGGTTCAATGACTCTAATCGGCATATGATACATATGATATACCTGCTTTTCCGGCAGATCTGCCCAATAAGATGCAGAGTCCAATGTCATTACTGTCATTTCCATCCCTGAAGATTTCACAAAAGATATGCAGGGGATGATTCGGGTCAAAAAATAAAGCCAAAATGTAAAAAGAAGCGGATTACTCCGTCTCGTCAAGTTATTTCAAATCTTAAATATATATGTTTAGTATCTTTCTATTACATATTGAGTTTTTTCTTTTGGTCTTATTGCTGATTTGTGTATAAAAAGCCTTGAAAATAAGCATTTCCATCACGTCCAAAGCGTAATATAAAGAACCACTTTTTAATCTAACGTTCTGGCAAATGGCACCAATTCGGCAATATAGTTCCTTGCATATGCCTTAATAAATGCAACTACTACAGAATCAGCAAAATCCTTTGCCACCGGCGTGACTTCTTCCAGCGCCTGCCGAAAATCAGCAGCCTCTAAATCTTCAAATTTCTTCTTTCTCAAAATCTGATTGAAAGCAACCATGATCTGTCCCATTTCATCAAAGCTAATTCCATGTTCAAGACACAATAGGCTGGTAGACAGCGGGTTGCTATTAGAATGTCCCATTGCTTCTGCAATCTGCTCCAATGCAAAATAAA
>DWXK01000007.1 GCA_019119205.1 Candidatus Mediterraneibacter intestinavium | reverse complement strand
ATAGCCTCGTCCTTTCCTGCCGGGCATCTGCGAAAGAGGAGTATCTGGCACTATCAGAAAACGGGACCCGGCAAATCATATTTTCTTTTTATAAATTTGTTTACCAATCCGGAAGCTTTCCCGAAACGGGACAGATTCAAGATGTAGAAATAAAAGAAGCATATCCCTGTCAAGAAATAAATACAGATATGCAGATCGCGGGATCAAACATCCCGTCTGAAAACGTCTCCCCATCACGGCAGCACCATTTTCTGTGCCTTTTACTTTATCTTTTTTCCGGGAAATCGTCAACAAAAAGCCCATTAAAAAACTGCACAAAATTCAAGTTCAAATTTTGTGCAGTAATGTCAACATACTAAGAGATCTCAAAAATCCGCTTCCATATTCCGTGTTCGGTTTCCAGCGGATATCGACACTGGCTTTGTGTCAAATCTTGTCACGATCATATGTATGATGTACGGGATCAGGATCACCGGGATCGCCAGATACGCGATGGCACTGTACGCCTTCTGTATCAGGGTCAAAAGCCCGAACTGGGCGATACCGAAGTCAACGATGCAGCATACAAGCGCCGCAATGATTTCCTTCTTTGAGATACGCAATCTTTTTCTTTGTCCATTATTTTCTTTCTCATTCCCATTACTTTCATTACCACTATCACAGGTCTGCTCCTGACGTTCTCCCGTCTCTTTGCAGACACGCTTCACCATTGCCGCTACCATGTTGACTGCCGTTGAGACAGCTCCCAGGATGATCAGGATCGAAATCAGCGGAGTCATGAAAGCTGCTCCCACGCCATTCTGTACCATAAAGAGAGTCGGCACGCTCTGCTGCGCCGCATCCGGGTTCGTATAGACCGTCATAAGTCCCAGGACTACCATCACCATCATAAGAGAGTTGACCACAAATCCCACTCCCATGCTCTTCACCGCATCCTGCGGCTTCTCAAAAGACCTGGCATGCTGAACAAACACCGCGATGTTGGACAGCTGGAAAGTTCCGTACAGGAAGGCAGAATAAAGAGCGTCTTCCAAACGGAGTTCCGCCGATGCCATACTCACAGCCGCGTCCGTGATTCCGGAAAAGTTCGAGATGATATTCGGGATATAGACGACCAGAAGCCCGGCAATGATGCATATGGACAGGATGGACGCCACCCTCCTCACCAGGTCGGTGCCAAAGATCGCCACAACAAAGATGAACACTCCGATCAGGACCGTACACAGCAGATAGGGCAGTCCCGTCAGTTCGCTCAAGGTCGCCCCGCCTGTCGCAAAAGCCACCGCCGGCGCCACGCACATCACGCAGATATACAGCACCTCAAACAGATTGGAAAAGATCGGGGCAAACTTTCCATAAAATGCATTGTTGTAAGAACGATAATCGTAAACCTGATGCTTTCTGGCAAACCTCAGACTGTAAGCGAAAAACACTGTATTATACAGCATCGCCAGCACCGGCATGAAAAGACACCATACGCCGTATCTCACAAAATAGCTGTAGATCTGTGCTCCGGAGGCAAAGCCGCCTCCGAAATGTGTCGTAAACCATACAAAGGACACCCCAAGTATGATCGCTCCTGTCTTTCCTGTGCTGTTCTTATTCTTCATTGGCTTTCCCCATCCTTTCTTTCAGTTTTTCCATTGCTTCTTCCAGCATTTCCCTCGTCACTTTATATGGATAGTGAGCTACATCTGACATCTCAGGGATGCGCTCCATGCACTCCTCCCACTGTTCCTCTGAGATCTCGATCTCTTCCAGCGATGTAGGAAGACCGATCGCCCTATTCAGCCCATAGACCTTCTCAAACTCGTCATACTGCCGGTCTACGAGCAGGGCAAGAAGAACCCCGAATCCCACCACTTCGCCGTGAAGGTGCCTCTCCTCGATCACAGGATAGGACGTCATGGCATAGAAAACGGCGTGCGCCAGTCCGCTGTTATAATCCGGTGTAAAATCCTTAGTCAGAAAGATCGATGCGATCCCTGTCGTGACAATGATCGCGAGGACCACCTGTTCTACATCGTAGGTACAGAGTCCTCTTTTGTGGTCTTCATAGGCTTTCGGTCCATACTCCAGGAGAGGTTCACAGCACATCCTGCTGACTGCCGCCCCCAGCGCCGTAAAATGCTCCAGTCTCTCATCCCTTGAGGAGATCGTCGCCTCGTAATATTTGGCATAGGTATCGCCGATCCCTGCCCACATATACTGGTGCGGGGCTCTGGCGATGATCTCCGTGTCGATAAAGGAGTGCATCACCGGCCTGACGAAGAAATGCGGTCTCAAAAATGTCCCGTCCTCGTTGTACATGATGGATACAGAAGTACATGCCGAACAGTTGGACGCGATCGTCGGGAACGCGAAGACCGGCTTATCGTCCGTGATGCACAGACATTTCACCGTATCCAGCGCCTTGCCTCCGCCCACGCCGAACACCATGTCCGCCTCCTGATACAGCGGCATCTCACGGAGCCTTTCCACCGCCGCGTATGTGCAGTTTTCCCCGTAGATCTCCTTCCCTATGATCTCAAGGTTCGTCTGTCCCACGTAAGATACGATCTTGTCATATGCAGCTGCAAGGGCTTTTCTCCCGCCGATCACGAGAACTTTCTTTCCATAGGATTCACACACCGGTCCGATCTTGTCATAGATCTTATCACCGATCGAATAGTTCGGAAGATGTACCTCATAATTTTCAAGTTTCATATATCATGTCTCCTTTCATCTTCGGGACCTGTGTTTCGCTCTTTCCGGCATTTCCCTCTCACAAAAGAGGGCTTTTATTCTATAGGAGAGTCTGTAGGACTTTTCTATAGAACAAAAAAACTCCTGTCCCTTACAATAATATTGCAGGGACAAGAGTGTTCATTTCGATAAAAACTCCTGCGGTGCCACCCGGCTTGACGCGGATATCCGCATCCTCTCATGCATACCATCATATGCTTTCTTTGATAACGGAGTCTGCTCTCCGGCTCGCCTACTTGATCTTTCAACTCGCCCTCAGAAGCCCATTCACCTCAGTTCCGTCATACCGCGATCCCACCGCCTGCGGCTCTCTGTGAAGCATCTGCTGAAGTTACTTGCTCTTCCTCATCGGTATGCTAACACTTTACCACTGAGAATCAACAATGTCAATCTTTTTATTGATGACCTTCAGCAAAGATCATTGCGTATGCAAATATTTTCTGCTATATTATCTTACCGGATGTTCTACCTGAACAAGCTGAAACAAATTGCGCTCCGTGCTGTCTCAGCCGGAGAAGAAGAAATAAAATCAATTTAAAAGAAAGGAATCACTTCAGATGAACCAGACTCAGACAAGCCAGAACCCGCTGGGGTATAAAAGCATCCCTTCTCTCCTGAGAAACTTTGCGATCCCGAGTATCATCGCTACTCTGGTAAGTTCACTTTATAACATTGTAGACCAGGTGTTCATCGGACAAGGCGTCGGCTATCTCGGCAACTCCGCGACCAACGTCTCCTATCCGCTGACGACGATCTGCCTCGCCCTCTCCCTGCTCATCGGCATCGGGAGCGCCTCCCGCTTCTCCCTCTGCCTGGGCGCAGGAGAACAGAAAGAAGCAGAGAAGGTTGTCGGGAACAGCATCTGCATGATGCTGTTATCCGGCATCCTCTACGCAGTCCTCATAGAGATCTTCCTGTATCCTATGCTGACCGCCTTCGGGGCGACCGCAGAAAACATATCCTATGCGGCCACCTATTCACGGATCATCGCCCTGGGTATGCCCTTTCAGATCGTCACCACCGGCATGAGCAGCCTGATCCGTGCAGACGGAAGCCCGAAATATTCCATGACCTGTATGCTCATCGGCGCCATCCTCAACACCATCCTCGACCCGATCTTCATCTTTCTGTTTGACCTGGGCGTTGCAGGAGCCGCATGGGCGACGATCATCGGACAGTTCTTTTCCTTCCTGGCAGCCATCGCTTACATACGCAGGTTCAAAAGTGTGCGGCTGGAACAAAAGGATCTGCGGCTCAGCGTAAAAGAAAGTCTCCAGACCGCCTCCCTCGGGATGAGCAACAGTCTGAACCAGGTGGCGATCACCCTGGTCCAGATCGTGATGAATAATTCTCTGACCTATTACGGTGCCATGACTATCTACGGAGAGGACATCCCCCTTGCATCATGTGGGATCGTGATGAAGACGAACGCTATCCTGCTCTCTTTCTTCATCGGACTCTCCCAGGGTTCCCAGCCGATCATCGGCTTCAACTACGGCGCGAAACAGTACCCCCGGGTGCGGAAGACCTATCAGCTTGCCATCACGTGCAGTTTTGTCATCTCCACGATCGGGTTTATCCTGTTTCAGTTTTTCCCGTATCAGATCATATCGCTGTTTGGAAAAGGGGACGCACTCTACTTCGAATTCGCCATCCATTTCATGAGGACCTTCCTCTTTATGGTCATTGTAAACGGAGTCCAGCTCATCTCCTCCAATTTCTTCGCGGCGGTCGGAAAACCTGTGAAAGGACTGCTCCTCTCCATGACAAGGCAGGTCTTCTTTCTGATCCCCCTGATACTGATCCTGCCCCTGTTCTTCGGGATCGACGGCGTTCTGTATGCAGGACCGATCGCAGACGGGGTCGCATTTCTTGTCTCCGTGCTCCTTGTCTCGCTGGAAATGAAGAAAATGAAGTCAATGGAAAAAGCACAGAGCTGATCCCTCAAGATGTTCCCCGCCCAGATCCACTTTCCGGATCCGGCTGTCGTCATATGTTTTGTAATAGTACGTCCCGGTCCGTGTGTTCACACAGCAGGAGTAAGTCGTTATATCGTACGTTCCAGCTTCCGTGACCACGGACCCGCGCACCATCGCCACACCGTCCAGGATGTGGAAGAACTGGGACACGCTTGAATCCTCATCTTCCGGCGAGACCGAATTCCACTTCAGGAATGACGCCCTCACAAACCGGGATGCCGAAGACGCGTCTCCCGGAAGTCCCACCGCGCCCATCCCCTGAGCATATGTTTTCAATTCCAGCCCCTTCGCAAACCGGTTCTCCGGGTGTCCGGAACTCAGGTTCAGATAGTTGTTCATATTCATTTTGTGGTATTCAAACGGAGGATTATTGGTCAGGACGCCAAACGGATTCTCATAAACCTTAAGTCCCTCCCGGACCGCCTCAAGGACCAGGCACCTCTCTTTGTCCGCCAGCATCCAGTGGAGCGGAGCCGGCGGCATCTGCAGGGAAAACGCGAGATCGACAACCGTCATATCTGTAAGATATCTTTCCGCCTCCTTCACAGAAGAACACTTGCCCAGGATCCACGCTATCAGCTCAAAAGACGCAAGTTCTATTCCTTCGCCTTCTGCCTTCTGGTAAAACGCATTTCCGGGGAAATTCAGCCCTGCCATGCAGAGTCCTTTTTCATTGACCGCCTCCGCATACAGAGGAAAACTTTCATTTGCAGACGCCATGCCGATCATGGCGTAATGCCGGGTCTGCGTTCCTGCCTTCCGGAATTCCAGGGGGAAATCTCTCGGCGTGACCACAACCTGTTCCCCAAAAGAACAATCAATGTCAAGATTTCTTCCGAAATAAAAATCTTTATTTTGATAAGTTATACATGTACACATATCAGACCTCCCGGCTTTTCCCATAGTATATCACTGCTGCTCCCCGGTTATTCTCCGGCGCATTTTCCTCTGATCTTTCCGTTCTTGATCCTTCCGCGCAGGAAATCAGTCTTTCAGTTTTCCCACATCTTCAAGATAAATAGAGACCTCTCCACAATTCGGACAGATGGCAACGTTCGGCTTTCCTACCCTGCCTCCAAACAGTTTATTTTCATCAGAAGATAATACGATCCCATATCCCTGCCCCTCTATTTTCACCGCACAGTTTTCTCTCATTTCACTTCCGCAACGAATACATTTTCTCATTCTTATCCCTCCGAATACTTATTTCTCGTCACACACCTGGAAGATATAGAACTTCAGATAGTACGAATCCCCCGCGCCCCACAGGATCGGGTGATCCGGCGCCTGGGTGCGGAACTCCACCTGCCGCAGCCGCTTGTGAACGTTCCGGGCCGCCTGTCCCACGGTCTGGGTAAAGAGCTCCTGGTCCATGAAATGAGAGCAGGAGCAGGTCGCCAGATATCCTCCGTCCTTCACCAGCTTCATTCCCCGGAGATTGATCTCTCGGTATCCTTTGACTGCCTTTTTTATCGAGCTTCTTGACTTTGTGAACGCCGGTGGGTCCAGGATCACCACATCGTACTTCTCCCCCTGTTTTTCCAGTCTCGGAAGAAGGTCGAACACATCCTCGCAGATAAATTCCACCCGGTCCTGAAGCCCGTTGAGCGCTGCATTTTCCCTTGCCTGCGCCACGCCCAGTTCGGAAGCGTCCACCCCGGTCACGTGGAAAGCCCCTGCGATACCCGCGTTAAGAGCAAAGGATCCTGTGTGGGTAAAACAGTCCAGCACCCGGGCATCCCGGCACAGTTTTGCCACGGCACGACGGTTGTACTTTTGATCCAGGAAGAATCCGGTCTTCTGCCCGTCCTTGACATCTACATAATAGCGGACGCCGTTCTCAACGATCTCCACCTTCGTGTCAAAAGGTTCTCCAATGAAACCTTTATACCGCTCCATCCCTTCCTGCTCCCGGACTTTGGCATCGCTGCGCTCATAGACTCCGCGGATATGGATGCCGTCCGCCTCCATCAGTTCTTTTAATATACCGACGATCCTTTCCTTGAACCGGTCGATCCCCAGCGCCAGAGATTCCACCACCAGCACATCCGCGAACTTGTCCACCACGATCCCCGGTAGGAAATCCGCCTCCCCGAAGATCACGCGGCAGCTTGAGATATCATCCATGACCTTTTTCCTGTACTCCCAGGCGTTCTTCACCCGCATCCGCAGAAAGCTGTCGTCCACTTCTGTATCACGGTCTCTTGTCATCATGCGGACGGTCAGCTTTGAATTGCGGTTGATAAACCCTCTTCCCAGCGGATAACCGTCAAAATCATGGACAAGCACGATATCCCCGTCTTCAAAGCTTCCCATGATACTCTCCACTTCGTTGTCATAGATCCAGGGGCCTCCCTGTTTCAGGGTTCGCCCCGCGCCTTTCTTTAATGTAACGACTGCATTTGCCATAATATATTCCTCCTCGCACTTTATGCTCTTTCCGAGCCTGTTTTCCTTCTATGTGAGCGCTCCTCTTTGACATGCTCTCTCAACACATCATACCACAAGTCACAGTTCATGACACTATAAAACCCGTCGCTCTGTATATATCAGTCTGTATACATCTTCTTGTAATCGTCCTTCATCCGTTCTATACTGATAATATCTGTACTGATAACAGTAAAATCTGGAGGAAAGGCGACTCATATGATAGATAAAATGCTGATCCGCGGCGCGCGGGTCCATAACCTGAAAAACATAGATCTGGACATCCCTCTCGGAAAGATCGTCGGCATTGCCGGCGTATCCGGATCCGGCAAATCTTCCCTCTCCCTGGGCCTCCTTTACGCCGAAGGGTCCCGCCGGTATCTGGATGCCCTCTCCACCTATACCCGGAGGAGAATGACCCAGGCGGCAAAAGCTGATGTGGATGAAGTGCTCTATGTACCTGCTGCCCTCGCCCTGCACCAGCGCCCGGGCATTCCCGGCATCCGCAGCACCTTCGGGACAGGGACGGAACTTCTGAACAGTCTCCGTCTCATGTTCTCAAGGCTTGCCAGCCACCGATGCCCCAGCGGGCACTATCTGCCGCCCACTCTTGCCGTTGCCGCCGGACAGGAACTTGTCTGCCCTGAATGCGGTACGCGCTTCTATGCTCCCTCTGCGGAAGAACTCGCCTTCAACAGCCAGGGTGCCTGCCGCACCTGCGACGGGACAGGGACTGTGCGCACAGTAGACCGCTCCACTCTCGTCCCGGACGAATCTCTCACCATCGACGAAGGTGCTGTCGCCCCATGGAACTCCCTGATGTGGTCACTGATGACAGACGTCTGCCGTGAGATGGGAGTACGCACTGATGTGCCCTTCCGTGATCTGACGGACCGGGAAAAAGATATCGTATATAACGGTCCTGCTGAGAAAAAGCACATTTTATATAAAGCCAAAAAGTCTAACCAGGCAGGCGAACTCGATTTCACTTACTATAATGCCGTTTATACCGTAGAAAATGCCCTTTCAAAAGTCAAAGATGAGAAAGGCATGAAACGGGTAGAGAAATTCCTGAAAGAAGAGGTCTGCCCGGACTGCGGCGGTTCCCGTCTGTCCGAAGCCGCAAGGTCTCCGAAACTGCGCGGCATCTCACTGGACGAAGCCTGCAGGATGACCCTCACTGATCTCGTGCGATGGGTAGAAGGGATCCCTTCCTCCCTGAAGAAATGCGCCCCATGGCGAAGAGCATCTGTGAGTCCTTCCATACTGTGGCAAAAAGGCTCCTGGATCTGGGACTGGGTTATCTGACACTGGACCGTGCCTCCTCCACCCTGTCCACCGGCGAGCGCCAGCGGATGCAGCTCGCCCGCGCTGTGCGGAACCGCACCACAGGCGTCCTCTATGTCCTGGACGAGCCGTCCATCGGGCTCCACCCTTCTAATATCGTAGGATTAAACGGTGTCATACACGACCTGATCGCGGATGGCAACTCCGTGATCCTGGTGGATCACGACACCCAGATCCTTGCAGAGTCAGACTGGATCATCGAGATGGGCCCCGGCGCCGGGGCAGACGGCGGACAGGTGATCGCCCAAGGGACCGTTCCCGCCATCTCGCAGGATCCCGGTTCAAAGATCGGACCGTTTCTCGCCGGTACCGCAAAAGTACATGAAAGAAAACAGGCTGCGCCGGAAGAGATGTTCTCCCAGGGCAGGATCCATCTCTCCACCGGTCCGATCCATACAGTAAAGTCACTGGATGTGGAGATACCCAAGGGAAGGCTTACCGCAGTGACCGGTGTATCCGGATCCGGCAAGACCACTCTGATCCTGGAGAGCCTGATCCCCGGACTGGAAGCAAAGATCCGGGGAAAGAAACTTCCAGATCACGTACTTTCCCTGGATGCAGAAGGGATCGGACAGGTGAAACTCATCGACGCCACCCCCATCGGGATCAACGTCCGCTCCACCGTTGCCACCTACGCCAACGTCCACGACGAACTGAGGAAGATCTTTGCCAGGACAGCAGACGCAAAAGAACTGGGACTCAAAGCAGGAGACTTCTCCTACAATACCGGAAGACTTCGCTGTCCCGTCTGCGACGGGACCGGGGTGATCAGCCTGGATGTCCAGTTTCTGCCGGACGTAAAGATCACCTGCCCGGACTGCCGGGGTTCCCGTTATTCAAAAGACGCTTTGAGAATAAAATACATGAATAAGAAAGAAAAAGATGGACAGGCCTATTCTCTTCCAGAACTGATGGCAATGGATGTGAGCACAGCGCTGAAAGCCTGTGCCGGCATGAAGACAGTACGCCAGAGACTGCAGGTACTCCAGGAGCTGGGTCTCGGATACCTCACCCTCGGAGAAGAGACTCCAAGCCTCTCCGGAGGCGAAGCACAGCGCCTGAAACTGGCGAGCGAAATGGGAAAGGCGCAGTCCGACTCCGTGTTCGTTTTCGACGAACCCACCATCGGGCTGCACCCTCTGGATGTGCGCACCCTCATCGGCGTATTCCAGACCCTCATCGAGAACGGTGCCACTGTAATCGTGATCGAACATGACCTGGACGTCATCCGAAACGCAGATCACATCATCGATATGGGGCCCGGCGGCGGGGAAGCCGGCGGCAGGATCGTAGCGGCGGGAACGCCGGAGGAAGTCAAGAATAATAAAGAGAGCATAACCGGAAGATATCTGTAGCGATGTCATATTAACTGTCTTCTTTGTAAAAGAAAAAACACCTCAAAGCCATTTTTGTGGCTGGAAAGGTGTTTTTATGATATCTACCCGGCTATCAGATAAATCTTTTTTTCGTCAAAACAGATTCTCTCTGTGTGATTGAAAATCTGAATCATATCTTCCATTTTATCTATAAACACACGTGTTTCCGGATTACCTATTTCTGCAAATGCAGTAATCGCGCTCATTTCTATTTCTTTTGCATTTGATTTGATGTGTTTACCACTATCCTGTAAAAACTCATCAACCTGACCTTCTTTTACAAAAGGAATTCTGCCGATGAACTTTCCTACAGCTTTGCTTGCAGTTCCGATTCCCTTAAGCACATTTGCCTGAACCGAGACACCGCTTATTTTTTCAAGATAAATCGAACACTTTTCAAATGACTCTCTATATACCGACGAGAGCTTCTCAATTTCTTCTTTTATACCACTAATGTATTCTTCTTTAAAGTTACCACTCAACATAATTTCAATCATTGAAGCCATCGAAAATGTATATAAAGAAAGCCTGTAGTATTTAAATTTCTTTTGTAAATCCTTAAGTGTTGAATTAACCTGATTTTGTGCTACTAC
>DWXK01000082.1 GCA_019119205.1 Candidatus Mediterraneibacter intestinavium | reverse complement strand
ATCTCATATTTGCCATCGCCTTCGGAGATAGCGCCTACTGGACATTCGCCTTCGCAAGAACCACAGCTTACGCATTCATCACTAATTACGTGTGCCATAGTATGTACCCTCCTTCTTATGATTCGGAAAGCCATTTCGCTTTTCGTTATCCCTATTTTAATACAATCAGTTTAATTATACAAGGGATTTTCATGTACTTAGTTTAGTACATATGTGTGAAATATCTGTAAAATTTAAGGAAAAATTACTTTATTTTTCAGGTGTTTGGTGTATTATATCAGGTGGAAGAAAAAAGAAGAGATCAACGGAGGCAGAGATAAAATGAAGAAAAGACTGGTTTCGGCGGGAGTGGCGGCATGTACAGTGATCATGCTCTGCGCCTGCAGCCCGGAGGAGGAAGAAGACATATTTACAGGAGATGTAGCCGAAAGGCTGCCTTATCAGGATAATCTTGACCTGATCTCTCCTGCGGCGTACAGTGAGATCGACGGGCTGGACCTGGAACCTGGAACTTATATATCTGTGATCGGAAAAGAAGAGAACTCCCCATACTGGCAGCAGGTGAAGGCGGGAGTAGAGCAGGCGGCGGACGATCTGAATGAGATCCTGGGATATTCGGGAAACGACAGCCTGAAGATCACGTTCAATGCGCCTTCTGACGGAGAGGATATCGATGAGCAGGTCAATATCCTGGATGAGGAGATGGCGAGATATCCGGACGTGATCGCCATCGCCAGCATCGACGAGGAAGCGTCTGCCGTTCAGTTTGACCTTGCCACGGAGAACGGCATCCCGATCGTCGCATTTGATTCCGGGAACGCGTATCAGGGGATCCAGAGCACCTGCAGGACCGACAATACAAAAGCGGCTGCCGAGGGTGCTTCCAAACTCTGTGAGGCGATCGGCGACAGCGGTGAGATCGCCCTGATCGTACATGACGCGGTGTCTGAGAACGGCAAAGAGCGTGAAAACGGTCTGAAAGAAGAGATAGAGAACTCGCATCCGGGCGTGACTGTGGCAGAGACGATCTATATGGATGACCTGGACGGACTGAAGCGGGAAGCGGCTGCACAGCAGCTTGGGTTCAACCTTGAGGAGATCATGGCGGCAGCGGAGGCCCAGGAGAGTGGACAGGAAAACACACCGGCGGAAGGACAGGAGACTTCATCCGGGGAAACAGCGGAAGAGCAGACGGCTGAGGAGGAACAGCAGAGCGAAGAACTGGAGCAGGTGAACAGCCTGGCGGAAAGCATGAGTGATGCAGATGCGGTGGCGTATGCTCTGGAAAAACATCCGGACTTAAAAGGATGCTTTGGGACCAACGACGATTCCACGCAGCTTGCGGTGGAAGCCCTCAGTCAGGCAGAGCGGATCGACAGTGTGACAGTGATGGGATTTGATGCGGGCAGCGCCCAGCTTTCCTCTCTGGAGAGCGGAGATGTTGACGGGCTGATCGTCCAGAATCCGTTCGGCATGGGATACGCGGCGGTGATCGCTGGAGCGCGTACCGTACTGGAGATCGGAAATGAAGCGGAAGTGGATACAGGTTATATCTGGGTGGACCAGGAAAATATGGAAGATGAGAGTATCCAGGCGTTTCTGTATGAATAGGACGCGCTTTTTATGAGATGACCCGGGGAAGGGAAAAGATAAACTCTGTCCCGACCCCTTCTGTGCTTATGACGTTGATATGTTCATCGTGCGCCTGGATGACTTCCTTTACGATGGAAAGCCCCAGCCCGGTCCCTTTCTTGTCTTTTCCGCGGGAAAGGTCGGACTTATAGAAACGCTCCCATATCTTGTTCAGCTCTTTTCTCGGAATTCCGATGCCGTGGTCTTTCACGGAGACAAAGACTTTCTCGTTCTTCTCCACGACCTCGACCGTGATGGAAGAATCATTCTCACTGAATTTGATAGCATTGTCAATGAGGTTATAGAGGACCTGCTGGATCTTCCTGCGGTCCGCGAACACGGTGACGGTACCGGGAAGGAGCAGGAGTTCGATCGTGATATGTTTCGGTGTACAGGATCCCTCAAAGGAAGCGGCAGTATTCTTGATCGTTTCCTGAATGTCAAATTCAGCCTTGTCGAGAAGGAGCTCCTTTGTGTCAAATTCATTGAGCGTTAAGAGGTCCGTGGTCAGGTCGGTCAGGCGTTCCGTTTCAAAAAGGATGATCTTCAGGTATTTCTGATGCAGTTCCGGAGGGATGGTCCCATCCGTCATGGCTTCCACATACCCCTTTATGGAGGTGAGCGGCGAGCGGAAGTCATGAGAGACATTTGCCACGATCTTTTTCTGATAGTCATCCATATCCTTGAGCTGGACCGCCATATAGTTGAGAGATGCGGACAGGTATCCCATCTCGTCGTGGGTATGGACCGGGATCTCATAGTCCAGATTCCCTGTGGCATACTGCTTTGCCGCCTCCGTGACCTGCCGGAGAGGCAGGTACACAAAGAAGTGAAATCCCAGCAGAAAGAGGAACGAGATCAGGTAGATGACTCCCAGGGAGATGTATACGGGAACCATCAGTGTACGGCATTTTTCTTCGATCGTGGACATGGGGCTGTGGATGAGGAGGTATCCTTTTGTCGAAAACCCCTGTGTCACAGGCGCCATGACCGTGATGACTTCCTCATCGAAATATCCGTGGTAGGTTCCGGTGATGTACTGGTTCCCTCCGATCTCCGCCGGGTCGAAGTCTTCGATCACCTCCGGGGAGGATGTGTTCTCCAGGTTGGAGGAAGTGATCATGGTCCCGTCGCGCTGGACAAACCAGAGGGAGGACTCAAGATAGAGCCTCATGGCGGCAAGCTGCGACTGGACCGCCAGCAGAGAAGAGTCGTCCGTGAAGTAGGACGGCAGATAATCGTTGGCGACCAGCGTGGCTCCCCTGTACATCGTCTGGGAAGTGTCCTCTTCCAGCAGATCTGTCACCAGCTGCGTTGTGAGCGTAGCGGTGGTAAAGATGCACAGAAAGCCGAATATAAGATAAAGTGCCATAAATTTCAGTCGCAGGATGCTTTTCATGGAGTTCTCCTAACGTATCGTTTTATGCCCCGTATGTCTGCATCGGGGTATTTGAATTTGCGGTGGGCTGCATTGTGGCAGCGCATGCTATTTTGTCTCAAATTTGTATCCGATCCCCCATACAGTGCTCAGGCTCCAGTGGGGGTGGTCTTTTATCTTTTCGCGCAGGCGTTTGATGTGGACGTCCACCGTCCTTGTATCCCCGATATACTCATAGCCCCAGATACGGTCCAGGAGCTGTTCACGGGTGAATACCTGGTTCGGCGAGGAGGCAAGGCAGTAGAGGAGTTCCAGCTCCTTGGGGGGCATCTCCACATTCTTTCCGTCGCAGATGACAGAGTAGTTTGTCAGGTTGATGACAATACCGTCGTATTCTACGCACTTTGCCTTTTCCGCCGCGGGTTCCTCTGTCTTGGCGGGCTGATAGCGCCGCAGGACAGCGCGGACTCTCGCCACCATCTCCTTGGAATCGAAAGGCTTCATGATATAGTCGTCGGCGCCAAGTTCCAGCCCCAGCACCTTATCGAACACTTCGCCTTTGGCGGAGAGCATGATGATCGGGGTGGAGGATTTTGCGCGGATCTCCCTGCAGACCTGATATCCGTCGATACCGGGCAGCATGAGGTCCAGCAGGATCAGGCTTGGACGGTAGGATTCAAAGGCTGTCAGGGCGTCCTCGCCGTTATATACGATCTTTGTGTCAAAACATTCTTTTGTGAGATACAGAGAGATGAGCTCTGCGATATTTTCATCATCATCAACGATCAGGATCTTCTGTTTTCCTATCATCGGGATTCCCCTCCTTTTGGATGTTATTTCAGTTCTACGATCGTCACGCCGGCATCGCCCTCGCCGAATTCGGCAAGGTGATAGGACTTGACGTGTTTCTGCCGGCGCAGATATTCATGGATCCCCTTGCGGAGAGCGCCGGTGCCCTTACCGTGGACAACGCGGACTGTGTTCAGATGAGAGAGCAGGGCGTCGTCCAGATATTTGTCCAGCTCTGCCACGGCTTCATCAACAGTCCGTCCGAGCAGGTTGATCTCGGGGCTGACGGACAGGGATTTGCTCATACCGATCTTCCCTTTTGAAGACCGGTTCAGCTTTTTCGGAGCATAGGGCGACGGCTCTTCGATGATCTCCAGATCCGAGATGTTCACCTGGGAGCGGAGGATCCCCATCTGTACCGTCACATTCCCGCGGGAATCCGGACGGGAAGCGATGGTCCCGGTCAGGTTCATGCTCAGGACCTTGACGGATTCGCCAAGCTTGAAATCGGCAGGTTTATGAGCCTTCTTTGGTTTCTGCGGTTTGATGGCGGAGGCTGCGGAAGTGTCTTTGATCTTTTTGCGCAGCCGCTCCCTTTCTTTTTCCATCTCAGCCGCGGAAATGTTTTCCTTTCCGAATTTATGGAAATTCCGGATGGTCTCGTCCGCCACTTCCTTTGCTTCCCGGAGGATGGCGTTTGCCTTCTCGTTTGCTTCCCGGATGATCCGGTCGCGCTGCTCGTCAAGTTTTTCCTGACGCTTTGCCGCCTGCTGCCTCAGGGCTTCCGCCTCGCGGCGGTATGCGGCGATCTCCTCCCGTTCTTTTTCGATGGTCTTCTTGCTGGTCTCAAGATCGGTCAGAAGGTCTTCGAAAGAAATATCCTGCTCACTCAGCCGCTTCCTGGCGTCCTCGATGATAAAATCGGGGAGTCCCAGTTTCCCGGAGATGGCAAAGGCGTTGCTCTTTCCCGGGATCCCGATGAGAAGGCGGTAAGTGGGACGGAGGCTTTCTACATCAAACTCACAGCAGGCATTCTCCACGCCGGGAGTGGAAAGGGCGTAGACTTTAAGTTCGCTGTAATGGGTGGTAGCCATGGTGCGGATCCCCTGTTTGTGGAGATGGGACAGAATGGCGATGGCGAGAGCCGCGCCCTCCGTCGGATCCGTGCCCGCGCCCAGCTCGTCAAAGAGGACCAGAGACCTGGTGTCCACTTTTTTCAGGAAAGAGACGATGTTCGTCATATGAGACGAGAACGTGCTCAGGCTCTGCTCAATGCTCTGCTCATCGCCGATATCGGCGTACACCTGGTCAAAGACAGCCAGCTCTGAGCGGTCCCCGGCAGGGATATGGAGCCCTGCCTGTCCCATCAGGGTGAAGAGTCCCACAGTCTTAAGGGAAACGGTCTTGCCGCCAGTGTTCGGTCCGGTGATGATCAGCAGGGAGAAATCCTCTCCCAGCGTCACTGTGATCGGGACCACTTTTTTCGGGTCCAGGAGCGGATGGCGGCCGTCGCGGATGCGGATGCGCCCCTCTGTATTGAGGATGGGACGGCTGGCGTTCATGGACAGGGCAAGAGCCCCTCTGGCAAAGATAAAATCCAGATCTGTCAAAGTCCGGTAATCTGTCCGGATCTCCTCTACGTACTGCGCTGCTTCCTCGCTCAGTGAGGCGAGGATCGTCTGGATCTCTTCCTGTTCCCGGGCATACAGTTCTTTCAGGTCGTTGTTGAGTTTTACCACTGCCATAGGCTCGATGAAAAGGGTGGAGCCGGTGGAAGACTGGTCGTGGATCAGGCCCTGTACCTGCCCTCTGTATTCAGCTTTCACCGGAAGGCAGTACCTGTCTCCGCGCATGGTGATGATCGCGTCCTGCAGGTAACTGCGCAGAGACCCGTTCACCAGCCCGGTGAGGGTAGAGTGGACCCTGTCATTGATCGAAGCGATACTTCGCCGGATCCGTTTCAGCCCGGGGCTGGCATCGTCGCTGATCTCATCCTCGGAAATGATACAGCGCTCGATCTCATTTGCAAGGGGAGTCAGGGGGGCAAGACAGTCAAAATATGCGTCCAGGCAGTCCGCTGAATCCTCCTGTGTGTCGTGACGCCCGTAAGATCTTACCCGGGCGGTGTTGGCGAGCAGCCTGCTGATGCGCAGAAGTTCGGAGATGCTGAGTGCACCTCCGATCTCCAGACGTTTCATGGACTCCTCAATGGGGGCGGCGTCGCCGAAGGAAATGCGCCCTTTGCGCACGATCCTGGTAAATGCGGCTGCGGTCTGGTCCTGCAGCGTGTTGATCTTATCAATATCTGTCAGCGGCTTTGATCTGTGGCAGAGCTGCCTGCCCCGGAATGAGGAGGCCTCTTCTTCCAGGAGAGCCGCGATCTTATCATATTCAAGTTTGGTTAGTGTTTTCTGATTCATGTTGTCACCTCAAAGACCATTTTACTCTATTCTCTCCATAAAAGAAAGGACTTTTGACGTCTTGAACAATCGAATTGAATCAGGTATACTATTGCACAGAGGAGACTTATGCCTATGCCGTACGATAAAGATCAGAATCTGGCTCCGGAAGAAGCTCCGGAAAACAGAGATGGACAGGGTAAAGACAGGCTGGAAGACAGCCGGGCGGAGGAACGGTATTCTTTCCTCCAGGAGACGATAAAACCTGAACCGATAAGCAGGGAAAAACTGCTCAGGCAGTTTGTGAGGATCGCCGTCTACGGGGTGATCCTGGGGGTTTTTGCCTGCCTTGGTTTTTTTGCGCTCAGACCCTGGGCAGAGGGATGGTTCCATAAAGATCCGGAGACCGTGACGATCCCGGAAGACGAGGAACCGGTGGAAGATCAGGCAGAAGAAGAGACTGAAGGACTCCAGGATCCGGTGCTGGATGCGGAGAGTTATGCAGAGATAAATGACAGCCTCTACATACTCGCCCAGGAAGCGGAAAAGGGCGTTGTGACAGTGAGCCGCGCTGCGGCAGAAGAGGACTGGAACGAGGTGGCAACAGGGATACGTACGTCCGTGACCGGTGTGATCACGGCGGATAACGGGCAGGAACTGCTCATCCTGGCGGACGACGCGCTGTGCAGTGACGCGGAGCGCTGGATGGTGACTTTTGCAGACGGTTCGGAGCATACGGCTTCTTTAAAAAGGCAGGACGCGAACAGCGGATTTGCAGTGTTCAGTGTGGCAAGGAGCGAGATCGCAGAGACCACATGGAATACGATAAAGGTATCCGAACTTGGCAATTCCAATGCGGTGAGGCAGGGAGATACAGTGATCGCCCTGGGAAATATGTATGGATATGACAGAGGCATTGGATATGGCGTGATAAGCTCCTGCGACCATAAAGAGACATTCTACGATGGGGAATGGGATGTGCTGGCTACAGATATCCCGATCTCGACGGATGGGACGGGAGTGCTGTTTAATTTGGACGGGGAAGTCATCGGGATGATCTCTGCGTCGATCTGGAAAGAAAAAGGGAGCGGAGCGGCAAATGCTTACGCGATCTCAGATATCAAATCAACCATAGAGCTGCTCGCAAACGGGGAGCGTGTTCCCTATGCCGGGATCCACGGGACGACCGTGACAAAATCCATTCAGGACAGCCAGGGGATCCCTGCGGGAGTTTATGTGATCGATGTGGATACGGATTCTCCTGCGATGCAGGCGGGGATCCAGAGCGGTGATGTCATCACTCAGATCAATGGCAAGGAAGTCGGAAGCATCATGTCCTACCGGCAGGTCCTCCTTGAGACAACGGCAGACGGGCAGGTAAGCATCACGGGACAGCGCCAGGGAGCAGACGGCTATGTGGAGATCGATTTTAATGTGACCATCGGAAGTAAAGGATAGGAAGAGGAAAAGAATGAGATATATCAACGGACTGTGTGAAGGCGAGACGATCAGGAATGTTTATCTGTGCAAGGGAAAAAGATCTGCGGAGACGAGGAACGGGAAACCCTACGATAATCTGATCCTCCAGGACAAGACAGGAACCCTTGACGGGAAAGTATGGGATCCGAATTCACAGGGGATCGCAGACTATGATGAGAAAGATTTTATCGAGGTATACGGGGACGTTATCAGCTACAACGGAAACCTCCAGCTTAACATCAGACAGATCAGGCGCGCAGATGAGGGAGAGTACAACCCTGCGGATTATATGCCGACGACAGAGAAGAACGTGGACCGGATGTATGAGGAACTGACCGCCTATATCCGCCAGATCTCGAACCAGTACCTGAGGCAGGTGCTGGAATATTATTTTGTAAAAGACCAAGATTTCATAAAGAAGTTCAAAGGACATTCGGCGGCGAAGACAGTGCATCACGGATTCTCCGGAGGACTGTTGGAGCACACATTGAGCGTTCTCCACATGTGCGAGTATTTTGCCGGGGCTTACAGCATCCTCAACAGGGATCTGCTGTACACGGCGGCGATCTGCCACGATATCGGGAAGACGAGAGAACTCTCAGACTTTCCCGATAATGACTACACGGACGAGGGACAGCTGATCGGTCATATCGTGATCGGCGTGGAGATGATCGGCGAGGCGGTCCGCTCCATCCCTGATTTCCCGGTGAAGCTGGCGAACGAGCTGAAACACTGCGTGATCGCACATCACGGGGAACTGGAATACGGTTCGCCTAAGAAACCGGCTCTGGCAGAAGCGCTGGCGCTGAACCTGGCGGACAATGCAGATGCGAAGATGCAGACGCTGACAGAGATCTTCAAGGGAAAGACCGGAAACGACTGGCTCGGCTACAACAGGCTGTTCGAGTCGAACCTCAGGAGAACGTCAGGTGTTTAAAAGTCAGAGGCTTAACAGGCAGAGTTTAGAGACTACAGTGAACTGCAGGCCTGGAGACAATGGAGAGAACGGAAAGATTGCGCGCAGTGCGCAATCTTTTTCTATAGACCCGGGAAACTGGAGAGGTAAAAGACCAGGTTCCTGCTGGAAGAGACTTGCAGATAGATTCATGATCAGGAGAGGGATATGCAGAAAAATGAGATGGCAGTGATCGAGATCACGGATATCGGAGTGAACGGAGAAGGGATCGGGAAGCATGACGGATATACGCTTTTCGTAAAAGATGCGGTGATCGGAGACAAAGCAGAAGTAAAAGTCATGAAAGCGAAAAAAAACTATGGCTATGCCAGGCTGATGCGTGTGCTGGAGCCGTCGGCAGACCGGGTGGAACCCAGGTGCGCCTTTGCGAGGAAATGCGGCGGATGTCAGATCCAGGAGATGTCTTATGAGAGACAGCTTGCATTTAAGGAGCAGAAAGTACGGGGAAACCTGGAAAGGCTTGGCGGGTTTGACGGGGAAATGCTGGATCAGGTCATGGAGCCGATCCTGGGCATGGACAACCCCTTCGGATACCGCAATAAGGCGCAGTTTCCCTTTGGGACGGACCGGGAAGGAAACCCTGTGACAGGCTTCTACGCGGGGCGGACCCATGATATCATCGCGAATACGGACTGCGCCCTTGGCGTCCCCGTTGATCGGGAGATCCTGGAGATCATCCTGGATTTTATGAAATCAGAAGGGATTTCTGCTTACGATGAAAAGACGGGGAAAGGACTGATACGCCATGTCCTGATCCGTTATGGATTTACGACAAAGGAGATCATGGTATGTCTGGTCATAAACGGCCGGAAGATCCCCGGCGCAGAGAAGCTGATCGAAAAGCTCACAGCGATCAGCGGGATGACGAGCATCACGATAAGCCCCAATACCCGGCAGACCAACGTGATCATGGGAGATACGTATGAGGTCCTGTGGGGACAGGGCTTTATCACAGACTATATCGGAACGGTCAGATATCAGATCTCGCCTCTTTCGTTCTATCAGGTGAATCCGGTGCAGACGGAGAAACTGTATTCCCAGGCGCTGGAATACGCGGGACTCAAAGGCGGAGAGACGGTATGGGACCTGTACTGCGGGATCGGGACAATCTCCCTCTTCCTGGCAGAGAAGGCAGGTCAGGTCTACGGTGTGGAGATCGTTCCTCAGGCGATCGAGGATGCGAGAAAGAATGCCAGGATCAACAGAATCAGCAATGCGGAATTCTTCGTCGGAAAGGCGGAGGAGGTGCTCCCGGAGTATTATGAGGATTATGCCCGGGAACACAGCGGAGCGCGCGCGCGGGCGGATGTGATCGTTGTGGATCCGCCGAGAAAGGGATGCGACCAGGCGCTCCTGGAGACGATCGTGAAGATGGCGCCGGAGCGGGTGGTGTATGTAAGCTGCGATCCCGCCACGCTGGCGAGGGATCTTAAAGTCCTGTGCGGGGAAGGGTATGCGCTGGAGAAGGTGAGACCGGTGGATATGTTCCCGCAGACGGTGCATGTGGAGACGGTAGTACTCTTATCCTACCGAAAATAAGAGGAGAAGCGTATGGGAAAGGAAGGCTTCTATATAAGAACAGACAAATTAGAAGACTTGTATAACATTGGGAAAAAAGTGAGTCTGATCTTGTCAGACGTTTGTCCAACTACGCTGAGGGCAGCGCAGGCTGAAAAAATCTCAGAGAAAGTATTACTGCATTGTAACAGTATTATAAAACTGTTTGATATGGCACAGGAGGATTATTCAGAACTGGATATTGCCCTGATCGCATCAGCGGCACGGAATATCATGGATTCTGGAAATGTATACTTTTATGTTACAGAAAGAGGAATATCAGAGGAAGAAGTTCAGTTCAGATATAATCTGCAGATCATGAATTACGAGAAAAATGTAAAAGACATTTTCAGAAAACTGAAGTTCCCGATGGACAGTTATAAAATGCGGCTTCTTGATCATGATTTCGTCATAAAGGAGATTAAGGAGACCAGCATTTACTCAGAAGCGGATGAGAA
Organism: Candidatus Mediterraneibacter intestinavium; assembly: GCA_019119205.1. GTDB lineage: Bacteria > Bacillota > Clostridia > Lachnospirales > Lachnospiraceae > Mediterraneibacter > Mediterraneibacter intestinavium. Next base: position 3,548 of record DWXK01000082.1, on the reverse strand, counting down.
TGAGAAAAAGCGGATTTTATCCGGCAAGCCTTTTTTTAGGAGAAAGAGTACCGGGATTTTCAGTCTGGAAACAGAATCGGCAATATTCAATATATTGTCGAACAGCATACATAGTTTTTATATAGGATTGAGTAATAATTCGATCAACAGATCGCTCGTGTTCAACAGCTATATCGATCCGGTCATGCTGTGCATTATTTCTGTGGAGACAGCAATGATCTATACTGCAAATATTTTGTATGATTATCTCCAGCTGAGAAAACAGCTTGGAAGGACGCTTGCCAGGGAGGAAAGAGAGCAGATAAAAGCGCTGAGGAGTACAGAATTTCTGGAGGCTTATCTGAAAGAGCAGAGAGACAGATTCGGCAGGGGGTTTTTACAGGTCAACAGGAATATTCAGTAAATTGACTTTTGACCTTCATGGAGTTGCGTGCTATGATGGTTAATGAGATAGCTGGAAAATTTGTCAGGAGACATCGCATCAGAAGGGGAGAGATGTCTCTTTGTATATAGATCAGGGGAGGAATCATTCATGAGATTAAGAAATATACCGAGAGCCGAGGGGACGATACAGGCACACCACGCCGTGATAAAGAGACCGGAGGCGCAGAGAGGATGCTGGAAACAGGTATTCGGGAACAAACATCCTGTTTATATCGAGATCGGGATGGGAAAAGGACGATTCATCATGGAAATGGCAAAGCAGCATCCGGATATTAACTTTATCGGGATCGAGAGGTATTCCAGTGTACTTCTCCGGGCGATCGAGAAATTTGACACGGAAGAATACAAGGATCTGAAAAATGTACGTTTTGTCTGTATGGATGCCAGAAATGTGGCGGAAGTCTTTGCGGAAAACGAGGTGTCCAGGATCTATCTGAATTTCTCGGATCCGTGGCCGAAGGCGCGCCATGCAAAGCGTCGGCTGACTTCGACAGAATTCCTGGAGAGATACGAAAAGATCCTGAAACCCGGCGGGCTTCTCGAGTTTAAGACGGATAATACCCCGCTCTTTAATTTTTCACTTGAGCAGATAAAGGAAGCGGGATGGATCCTGCGGAATTTTACGTATGATCTTCACCACCATGAAGAGATGAACAGGGATAATGTCATGACAGAATATGAGGAGAAATTCTCGGCAAAAGGAAATCCGATCAATAAGCTGATCGCGGTGAGACAGTAAAGACCGGCAGCGGCTCCCGGAACAGGAAAGGCGTAACAGTATTTCTGATCCTGCATATAATAGTCTATCCAGAAATCTGAAGAGAGGCAGAAGATATGCGAAGAAGAAAATGCTGGAAAATGTGTCTGAACGAATTGTTTTACTGTAAGCCAAAGCTGAACAGGCGTCTGCTCTGCATACGAGCTTCCATGAACGAGGTATGCGATATCCTGAATACCTGGGGGCGCTGCGGAGATAACCGGAAGAGCAGGAAATGCAGGTGACACCTATGACAGTAAAGATCACGGAGGAAACATTTGATCGTGAAGTGATGGAGTCTCTGCAGCCGGTGCTTGTTGAATTCTACGCATCCTGGTGTGGAAAATGCGCTATGATGGAAGATGTTGTGGCGGATTTTGCGGCAGGACATGACGGCAGGATCAAAGTGTGTCAGATTGATGCAGATCAATGTGAAAGTCTTGCTGAAAAATACAGCGTGAAAAAAGTCCCGACGTTTATCGCATTCCGTTCCGGCAGACTTGTGAGCACTGCATGCGGAGTGGTATCGGTGAAGACACTGGGGAAACTTTTTGAATGATGCGGTGCCATACAAGAAGAATGGGAACCGGCAGCAGGTCCCGGGCTGTCCTGACAGAGCAGGTGAGATAATGCAGGGAACGCATTTTTTGTCAGGACAGCCCGATCCTTGTGCAGCATAGATCAGCCTGTCCTTTACTTCCTGACCGGACTGTAACGAACCCGTTAGAAAAAAGCTGTAAAAAAACAAAAAAATGCTTGCATTCTCCCGAAATGTGTTATATAATATCCCTTGCGTTAAGGAATGACTTGATGCAGATAATAAAAAAGCGCGATTAGCTCAGCTGGCAGAGCACCTGACTCTTAATCAGGGTGTCCAGGGTTCGAACCCCTGATCGCGCACTTAGAAATCGCTGTTTTTGCGGACGAGAAGCCGCGGGGACGGCGGTTTTTTTGCGTGCAGCAATTGAGCAACGCGGATAAGAAAAAGGAGGGCCCCAGGGAAGTGCTCGCATTTCCCTGGGGCCCTCCTTTTTCTTATCCATGTGGCGAAAGCCACGACCGAGATGGAGCGAAGCGAAATCGAGGTGCGTTGCCCAATTGCGGACGGAGCCGTCAGCTCATGTGGAAAAATATGGACTGATACGGATCACTTTGATCCGAAAAATTCCCGGATCTGCCCTTCGATGATCTTCATCAGTCTCTGGCGCGCTTCCACAGTCGCCCATGCGATATGCGGAGTGATGAAGAGACGGTCCTTGTCATGTACGTCCAGGAGAGGATTCTCCTTTGACATGGGCTCTGCACAGAGGACGTCCAGTCCGGCGGCGCTGATTTCTCCGGCGTTCAGCGCGGCTGCAAGGTCGCTCTCGTTGATGATCGGGCCCCTTCCAAGATTCAGAAGGATCGCGGAAGATTTCATTTTCCGGAACGCTTCGGCATCCATGAGCCCTACTGTGTATTCGTTCAGAGGAGCGTGGATGGAAAGGATGTCAGATTCTGAGAGCAGAGTGTCAAAGTCTACCTGATGATATCCTTCCTGTGCCGGTGCGCCGGAAGCAGAGTAGTAGATCACTTTCGCGCCGAACATCCCGGCGATATCCGCAACCCGTCTGCCAATGGCGCCCAGTCCCAGGATGCCCCATGTCATACCGTTCAGTTCATGGAATGTCTTTGCAAAATGAGTGAAGATCCGGTCGTTGATATAGCGGCCTTCCTTTACATAGTCGTCGTAATATCTCAGATTTTCCATCAGATAGAACAGGATGGCGAAAGTATGCTGAGCTACGGATTCTGTAGAGTAGCCTGCTACATTGCGCCATGCGATCCCGCGTTCTGCTAGGTAATCTTTGTCCAAGTTGTTGGTACCGGTCGCGGTCACACAGACCAGCTTAAGGTTCTCAGCGGATGAGATCGTCCGGCGGTTGACCAGGACTTTGTTTACTACGAGCACATCGGCGTCTTTCACACGGTCCGGGGCTTCTTCTGTTGAGGTAAAAGGATATCTTACAACCTCCCCCATCTGTTCAAATCCTGTGTAGTCAATGTCGTCGCCAAGTGTCTTTGCGTCTAAAAATACGATTTTCATATGGATTCTCCTGTATATAAATTTTGAGTGTCAGGTTACAGTGGGCTGTAACAGGGATTAGTATAACATATTTTCCTTACGTTTTTCGATCAAAGGAAGATTCTTTTTAAATTCTTTTTTATACACTTCAGGATCTATCCGGTGATCACACTGGTGTTTTATTATGATGTAAAGAGGTGGGACGGGGCAGTGGAGCTTTATGATATGTTCCGGCTTGATGCCTCGCTGAAAAAGGAAATACTGATAAAAGATTATCTTCCA
>DWXK01000081.1 GCA_019119205.1 Candidatus Mediterraneibacter intestinavium | reverse complement strand
ATCCCTACAAGATTTCCCTCAAGCGCCGGCGAGATACGGATCAGCAGGTATACGCCCGCTTTAACCATCGTTGCGCTATGTAACAGTGCGCTGGACGGCGTAGGCGCCACCATGGCTCCCAGAAGCCATGTGGAAAACGGAAGCTGGGCGGATTTTGTAAGTCCTGCAAGCGACAGACACATCAACGGAAGCAGCGCTCCGATCTCAACCACATCCATAAGCTGGAGCGTTCCGTAAAGATGAGCCATCAGAGCAATAGCCACGGCAAATCCAAGACCTCCCAGAAGGTTCATCCACAAAGCGCAGAAACTGTTTCCCACCGCTTCGTCTGACCGCGTATATCCAATCATCAGGAATGAAATAACACTTGTGATCTCCCAGAAAAAATAGATCCAGATCAGGTTCTGGGATAGGACCAGTCCGAACATAGCTGCAAGGAACAAAAACAGCATGGAAAAGAAAAACGGCTGTCTGTCTTTTACGTCTTTGTGGTGATGATGATATCCCTTCATATATCCCACTGTGTAAATGCAGATAAAGCCTCCGATAAACGCGATGATAATGCACATCAGGATTGTCAGCCAGTCCACCATCATATGCGGGCCTTCTGCCACCTCCACGGTAAACTCTGTATACAGTACGATCGCCGTCTGCAGAACAGACAGGATAATGGGCAATATCCTTCCATATTTCACACTCAGATAGATGATCAGACACATCAGGAAAATATCCCCCGCTGTCATCAGGTGATCGATCAGTTCTGTCTCAGGATAAAAGGTCCATGTCTGTGCCCCGCCGGTGATCCAGCGGACGATAAAAATAACCGTAGTAAGCATGATGATGCCGGCTCCTGCATAGACAACGTACCCTCTTGCCTTTTCATTTCGTATAAGCTGGAACAGCACTGCCAGCACTGCCGGAATCCCGATCAGTAATGGTATCATTATCGTAATCCTCCTTTCACTCACTCTCTTCTTTTTATGTCAATGGCAACAATGCCTCACTATAAAAAACCACCATATTTATTTATAATCCCGATTCAGTTTTTTTACAATAGTTTAGAGCGGATTTTTCTGTTTATTTTCGTAAAAATGTGCTAAAATGTGCATTGGACATTCTTTCTTTTCCGACATTATATACATGAATTGCCGGTATATGCCAAACCAGGAAATAATTATTGCACAGGAGGAATTTCATGCACGAGCTAAGTATAACAGAACATCTTTTGGAAGACTGCATTCGGGAAGCTGCGGCACAGCACGCCTCCAGAATCCGGGTCATCCGATTATGCATCGGACAGCTGCGCGGAATCGTTCCCGACTGTATCCAGATCTATCTGGACATGCTCGCCGAGGGCACGATCGCAGAAGGCGCCCGCATTGAATCGGAAACGCTCCCGGTCAAAGTGCACTGCATGGATTGCGGAGGTGACGGAGAGATCACTCCCCACCATCTGCAATGTCCTCACTGCGGAAGTCTGAGACTTAAGCTCCTGTCCGGAAAAGAATTTTATATCAAAAGCTTGGAGGTAGACATCGATGGAGATAAAAGTACTGCATCAGGTAATGGACTGGAATGAAGATGTAAGCGAAGAAGTAAAAAAGACCCTTTCCTCTCATCACATCTGTATGATCAACGTGATGGGCAGCCCCGGAGCCGGAAAGACAAGTCTTATCACTTCTCTTATAGATAAGTTAAGAAAAGACTGGCGCGTGGGCGTCATTGAAGGTGATATCGCAGGGCAGGTGGATGCGGAGCGTATTGCGGATCTGGGGATTCCCGCCATCCAGCTCAACACCGACGGAGCCTGCCATATCGAGGCCATGAGCATCCAGCATATTCTGCCTGAGCTTCCATTAGATAACCTGGACGTCATATTTGTGGAAAACATCGGGAACCTTGTATGCCCGGCTGAATTCCGCATCGGAGAATCTCTTCGCATCACGATCCTCAGTATCCCCGAAGGCGACGACAAAGTAGAAAAGTATCCCCTCATGTTCACGGATACGGACTGTCTTGTTCTGAACAAATACGATATGCTGCCCTACTTTGACTTTGATGAAAAAAGAGTCTGCGCCAATTATGAGACAGTAAATCCCGGCGCTCCCCTTTACAGGATCAGCAATCGGACCGGCGACGGCATACAGGAACTCTCGGACTTTATTGCGGAGCATATCAGGAAAGCGCAGTCATGAAAACCGTTCGCATTGAAGTTGAAGGAATCGTACAAGGCGTAGGATTTCGGCCTTTTCTTCACCGGCTCGCATCTCGGCATTATATCTGCGGCTGGGTGCGCAATACCTCCGCAGGGCTGGAAGGCATCCTTGAGGGAGAGCCGGAAGATCTGGAGCATTTCATCAGGGAACTGAAATCTTCCCCGCCGCCTATGGCACAGATCGAAGCGGTCCGAACAGAAAATGCAGGCGGATCTACGGATCCGGCGCAAAATGTCAGAAATTTTGACCGGTTTACGATACGAGGCAGCCGCATAAGAGCCGGAGCGACTCTCATTTCTCCGGATATTGCCATGTGTCCTGAGTGTGAAGCCGAACTCTACAATCCAGCGGATCGCAGATACCGTTATCCCTTTATCAACTGTACGAACTGCGGGCCAAGATATACGATTATAGAAGCTCTTCCCTATGACCGGGAACGGACTGTAATGAAAGAGTTTGCCATGTGTGATGACTGTGAAAATGAATACACAGACATCAACGACCGGCGGTACCATGCCCAGCCTGACTGCTGCCCGAAATGCGGGCCGGCCGTATACTATATTGAGTCTTCTGCGCCGCCTGCCTCTTCTGCGCCGTCTGTCAGCGGCGACGATGCATTCCGCTGCTCTCAGGAACTTCTCTCAGGCGGCGGCATTCTTGCAGTCAAGGGTATCGGGGGCATCCATCTCGCCTGTGATGCGTTGGATCCCGACGCTGTCTGCAGACTGCGCAGACGCAAGCACCGTGCAGAAAAGCCTCTGGCCGTCATGTGCCGTTCTCTTGAAGCGGCACGCCGGATCTGCGAGATCACGCCGGAAGAAGAAAAACTTCTGACAAGTCCCGCACGGCCGATCGTCCTTCTCGCAAAGCGGAAAAACAGATCGGACTGTCAGAACTCACAGGACGTACAGGACTCGCAGGACTCACAGACCGCCCGGGCGCTCGAGGCTCTCAGCTTCAGCGCAAGGCTCGGTGTGATGCTGCCCTACACGCCTCTCCACACTCTGCTCCTGGACGGCGCTTACGGCGGACCGGATATCCTTGTCATGACAAGTGGAAATGTACCGGGCTGTCCTGTCCTTACAGATAACGAAGCTGCTCTGAATGCACTTGCAGAAGTCGCGGACGGTTTTCTTCTTCATAACCGCAGAATCGCAAACCGCTGCGATGATTCTTTAGCGGCCGAATGGCAGGGCCGGCCCTACTTTCTGCGCAGAAGCCGGGGCTACGCTCCCCGCCCGCTGGAATTGAGATTACCGGTTAAAGCAGACGCCGACGGTATATTTGCTCTGGGCGCCGAACAGAAAGCCTCCTTTGCACTGGGCCGGGATTCACACATTTTCCTGAGTCCTTACATCGGCGATCTGAAAAATGCCGAGACATTCGAACACTACACACAGGCAATGCAGACCTACGAAAGGCTCTTTCGTCTGACCCCCTCTCTCTATGTGTGTGACCTGCACCCGGACTATCTGTCCACCGGCGAAGCCGGACGCCGCGCCACATCTGGACATGTTCCGCTCATACAGGTTCAGCACCACTGGGCGCACATGGCATCATGTATGGCGGACAACGGGCTGGCCGCGCCTTGCTTCGGTATCATCTGGGATGGCACCGGACTGGGAACAGATGGAAACATATGGGGCGGAGAATTTCTCATCGGAGATTACAAAAGCTTTCGCCGCGCCGGTTCTGTCCGTCCGATCTTTCTGCCCGGCGGCGACCGCGCTGCATATGAAATCGGAAGAATTGCGCTCTCACTTGTAACAGACGCAGAAATCCGTAATCTTTCATACATTCCTCTGACGGAGGAAAAATGCCGGATGCTGTCCGGTCTTTTGGAAGCAGCGCCGCAGTCTGTTCCGGCAGCCAGCAGTATCGGTCGGCTCTTCGACGGGGTCTGCGCCCTCATTCTTGGGCGCTCCGAGATCGACTACGAGGGAAAAGGGGCCGCTCTTGTGGAAGCTCTCTCCCCGGCAGAGACACCGGAAGAATTACCGGCAGCATTAACCCTTCAGGCGCTTTCATGGCCTGTCACTTTTTATGAGCAGGACGGCATGCGTATCTTCGACACCAGACCGATGATCCGGAATCTCACGGATGCCTTGGACCGGCATGAGGACAGTCACCTTCTCGCCCTGCGCTTTATGGCAACGCTAGTCTGTATGGCGGCAGATCAGGGCATGGCTCTGAACCCTGACAGGCTCCCCGTCGTTCTCTCCGGTGGAGTTTTCCAGAACCGTTTTCTTCTTCATGGCATCACTTCCCTGCTGGAGGAAAACGGATTTACGGTGTATACTCATCATCAGGTATCCGCAAACGATGGGGGAATCGCATTAGGACAGCTCGCCATCGCCTGTCATAAGCGGAATATGATGACTAAAGAGCAGGAAACACTTTAGTCACCGGATTATTATAGAAGAAAAGAGGATCATAACTTATGTGTTTGGCAATGCCTATGAAGATCAATAAAATAAACGGCTCTCTGGCGCAGTGCGAATCCGGCGGTCTCACGCAGGATATCCGCATCGACTTTATTACAGACGCAAAGCCCGGCGATTACGTTATGGTACACGCCGGATTTGCCATTGAAAAAATGTCGGAAAAAGAGGCACTGGAAAACATGGAACTTCTGGAGGAGATCAAAAATGCTTTATGACAGCTATTTTAAAAATCCAAAAGATGTACCTCTGCTCCTTGATAAGATCAGAAAGTACAGTGATAAGACCGGACCGGTCCGCCTGATGGAAATATGCGGCACACACACCATGGCGATCGCCCGCAGCGGGATCAGAAGCATACTTCCGGAAAATGTACAGCTTCTCTCCGGCCCCGGCTGTCCGGTCTGCGTCACTCCCTCAAATATGATCGATATGGTTCTGGATCTCTCACAAAGCCCCGGCGTGCTGATCACAAGTTACGGGGATCTTCTGCGGGTTCCCGGTTCTGTACAGGGAGACAGCCTTCTTTCGCGCCGTGCTGACAAAGGCAAAGTGGAATCTGTGTACTCTCCTATGGATGCGATCAAGATTGCGGAAGAACATCCCGATACGGAAGTTATTTTCCTCGGGGTCGGATTCGAAACGACTGCTCCCGGAACCGCATCCTGCATCCTGGAGGCGTCTTCCCGGAATCTGAAAAACTTCTCCTTGCTGTGTCTTTTAAAAAGGACTGAACCGGCCATCCGTTCGCTCATTGAATCTGACGACTTTGCAGTAAACGGATTTCTGTGCCCCGGACACGTGGCCGCCATCATCGGAGCTGACGGCTTTTCCTTTCTCCCGGAAGATTACCGACTGCCGGGTGTGGTAAGCGGTTTTGAGCCCGGAGATCTTCTCTATTCTATTCTGGAACTGACGGAGATGCTCGCACAGGGAACACCGGAATTAAAAAATGAATATACGCGGCTTGTACGTCAGAAAGGAAACCCTGCCGCTTTAGCGTTGATGGATCAGGTATTTACTCCCGCAGCATCCGACTGGCGGGGGCTCGGGCAGATTCCTGACAGCGGTTATCGAATCCGTGACGAATACGCCCAATGGGATGCCATGAAGAAATTTTCTCTCGCCCCGGCAGCAGAAAAAGAGATTCCCGGATGCCGCTGTGCCCAGGTCATACGCGGCGTTATGCGGCCTGCAGAATGCCCGCTGTTCAAAAAGGTCTGCTCTCCGGACAATCCCGTAGGGCCGTGTATGGTTTCCGGCGAGGGCGCCTGCGCCGCGGCTTACCAGTACGGATAACCCGACCATTCCAGGCAAAATTAATATGCGCTCAACTGAAAAACAAGGCCACTTAAAGTATTAGTAAAACACGAACGACAGGGGAACAAAGAGGTAATATGACATGGAAGACAGAATAAAAGATGACAGAATTACTCTTGATTACGGAAGCGGCGGTTTAAAAACCTCGAAACTGATCGAGTCGATCCTGCTGCCCGCATTTGATAATGCAGCGCTCTCCCAGCTTGGAGACGGCGCCATCCTGGGAGGCAGTGAAAAACTGGTATTCTCAACAGACAGCTTCGTCGTCTCCCCGTGGAAATTCCCGGGCGGGGATATCGGAAAGCTTTCTGTCTGCGGAACAGTAAACGACCTGTGCATGGCCGGCGGAACTCCAAAATACCTGAGTCTTTCTTTTATATTAGAAGAAGGCTTTTCTTTCTCTGATTTTAAAAACATCGTCTCCTCTATCGCAGATGAGGCGAAAGAAGCCGGCGTATCCATCGTGACCGGCGACACTAAAGTTGTGGACTCCGGCAAAGGCGACGGAATCTATATCAACACTGCCGGTATCGGCTTCCAGAGGGCCGTTCTTCCCGGGAAATCCGCCATCCGTCCGGGAGACGCTGTTCTCGTCAGCGGAACCATCGGCTGCCACGGCGCCGCCGTCATGATGGCACGCTCCGGACTGCTCCGCGAAGACAGCCCGCTTATCTCCGACTGTCAGCCGCTGCACAGGATCAGCGCGGCTGCACTTGAAGCTGCCCGTATGACCGCGGAATCGGCCGCTTTTTCCGCTCCAATCCGTATCCTGCGCGATCCCACCAGAGGCGGAGTCGCCACCACACTCAATGAATTCACAGAACAGATGCCGTTCTCCATCGAACTAAACGAGACAGCACTGCCTGTAGATCCCGCAGTAGAAACCGCCTGCGATATGCTTGGCCTCGATCCGCTCTACTGCGCCTGCGAAGGACGGATGCTTACGGTCTGCGCCCCGGAAGCCGCCGATGCCGTCCTCGACGCAATAAAAAAAGTCCCCGGCGGAGAAAACGCTGCCCGGATCGGCACCGTAACCGAAGACATGCCTGGCAAAGTCCTCCTCAAAACCCCCATCGGAGGAAGAAGAATCCTCGCCAAACTAACCGGCATGCAACTTCCGAGGATATGTTAACAGTCTGCCATGCGGTAAGAATTATCGGCAAGCGCTATGCAAGCTTGCTTGCAGATAGCGATTGATGATAATTCTGTTATATGGCGGACGCCGTACAGTGAGAATACGTCCGCAGGGCGGATTCGAACTGCTGCATGGCTTAGTTCACCATTCACAGACTGATCCCCTCTATACTTCTAAGAATCTGCTCCTTATTCTTTTCATGCAAATATGTGCCATTTAAT
>DWXK01000080.1 GCA_019119205.1 Candidatus Mediterraneibacter intestinavium | reverse complement strand
TGATATGTCCTCCTCTTCTGAAGAAGGATATCCTCTGCTCTGACTTTTATCTACACCGGATCTGTAACAAAATTCGTTATCCTCACCATCTCTTTCTGCTTATTACTACTAAATATAAGGGTTTATAATTTAATTAATTACTATTTTTTAGGGTTTCATCCAGCCTTTATCTATGTTTTATCTTCTGTTTAGAATATTCCCCATTCTTTAAGAGTTTCCTCATACTTCTGACACATTCTTTCTCTATACTATGAGTCAGATAGTTGATAGACAACTATCTTCCCCCTCATAAAGCAAGACATCCGGACAGATCCATGGATGTCGCACTTTACTCTCATTCCTTTTAGATAACCATAAAAACGTGAGAACCCGTCAGCCGCGAGGTTGACGGGTTTTCTCTGTCTTCAGTCTCACTCTCCATTCCGCGCTGCTGATGCACCATTACTTCTCGAGAAATGAAGAATTCCCCCCCTTCCCTTCTCCGTGTCCTTCTCAGCTTTTTGTCTTTCTATGATTGTATCGGAAGAAGGAAGATTATTCAATCACACGAATTTATTTCTTTCCCGATTTCTTAATTCCCTTTTTAGAAATTTTCTTCTTCTTTTATAATTTCCTCATATTTTTGTCATAATTCCAGGTTATACTATGAAACAGATAGTTGATAAACAACTATCTCCCCCCTCATAAAGTAATGGCACCTTGCCAGGTGTCGCACTTTACTCTCATTCCTTTTAGATAACTATAAAAACGACAAGAACCCGCTGGCTTTGCCAGCGGGTTCTTGTTGTACATATATCGTTTTTTGTCCGGTGTCTCCTATCTTCATCCTCACGGCACGCCCGGGACTAACACATCTTCATCAGTCTTACGAAAAATTCCACTGTCCGCACCAGCGTTTCGACCGGGACCCTCTCATTATTTCCGTGGATCATTCCCCGCTCTTCCTTTGACAGCTTCATCGCGGAGAATTTATACACTCTGTCTGTGATCCTGCAGTAGTGCCAGGAGTCGCTGCACGCCATCATCAGATAAGGCGAAACGATCGCGTCCGGCCACGTATCCTTCACCGCCTGGCAGAGCCTTCTATACTCTTTACAGTCCGTGTCCGATTCCGCAGATGGATTTCTCCCTTCAAAGACAGACACCTCGATGTTCGGATTATTGATCGTTTTTTCCAGATACTGCTTTGCCGAATCCACAGTATCTTTTCCGAGAAGTCTCAGGTTCATCCCCACGGATGCCTTCGGAGGGATCACATTAAACGCCTTTCCTCCCTCCATCTTTGTCATCGCACAGGTCGTCCGCATCATCGCGTTCAATTCTCCGCCGGAAGCCCGGCATACTTTGTCAAAAAGAGGTTCCAGGCACCACAGGTTGGCAAACAGGATCCGATAGGCAAATCCGGAGTGACGCCCCAGGATATCAAGCATCTCTCTGACCGGTTTTGTAAGCTGTCTGGGAAACGGATGGTTTTCCACATCTACCACAGCCTGCGCAAGTTCTCCCACTGTCGTATGTACCGGAGGCATGGATGCATGTCCGCCGCTGCTCTTTGCCGTAAACTCAATGTTCGTCAAACCTTTTTCTGCAATTCCTATCAGCGCGCATTCTCTGGCGACTCCCGGGAAAACATTTTCAACGACAGCGCCTCCCTCGTCCACAACAAGCGCCGGATGGATTCCTCTCTCCTGCAGAAGATCGACAATAGCGGGGCAGGATGGTCCGTTGATCTCCTCCTGCCCGGAAAACGCGAAATAAATATCGTGTTCCGGGACAAAACCTTCCGCGATCAGTTTCTCCGCGGCTTCCATGATCCCGCAGAACGTCCCCTTCGTGTCAAGGGTTCCGCGCCCCCAGATCACGCCATCCTCGACGATCCCTTCAAATGCAGGTTTTTCCCACTGGGATTCTTCTGCCGGAACAACATCGTAATGCGCCATCAGTACAACCGGTTCCTCGGAAGTCTTCCCCTTCCAGTGATACAGCATCCCGTTCACTCCTGCGGACTCTCTGGAACACTTTCCATGTACAAGCGGATAAAGTTCCGGGAGCAGCTCCCGGAATTTTCTGAACTCTTCTTCATCGATCAGGCTGTCATCATTATACGATACGGTCTTACAGCGGATCATCTCCACCATATCTTTGACGATCCTCTCCTCATTCAAGCGGATCTTCTCCTCTGATGGTCTCAGTTCTTCCTTCGGAGTAAACATTGCCGCCCGTATCAGAAGAATCGCCAGAAAGATCAGTATAACTGCCAATATGATAAAAGCTATGATCAAGATCATGCAACTCCTTCCTTGATCAGCGCCGGTACTTTTTAAATGGTACGCGGCGCCGATCGTCATAAATTTTCTTTCAATTTACAGCAGACCTTTTTTATACAGAACTCTTGCCGCGCCGATCGCGATCACCGCGCCCACCGGTACCAGCACGCCCACCGATCCGGACAGAGACGGTACGAGCAGAAAGAGCACCACCATGAACACCAGCGGCGCGATAGAGATCTTCCAGTTCTTGCTCACATAAACAACCGCCAGACCGCCAAAAAGGGAAGGCAGGATATTATCAAAAGCCGGTTTCAGCATCGGTGAATTCAATATCGGTGTCAGCGGGACCAGAAGCGCCACCCCGATCGCGATCACCGCTGTCGTCACAATGGATGAAGTTGCCACTGCGATCGTCGAGATAACCTCACCTTCTTCTGTCCCCGGTTTTACATGCGCATTCTCCATCGCCGTCAGCGCGGCAGGGACTTTCAGATTGGTCAGATTTCCTGTCACAAATGCCAGATATGATCCCGCAGTCCCCAGCATAGGAACGAAAGTGATCACCTCTATAAATCCTACTGTCCAGAAGATCGGCGCCACGCCGAGAAGACCTTTTGCCACAGCCTCAAGTTCGGGCCATGCATCATAGTAAATGCATGCGGCCGCCGGAAAGGAAAATATCATTCCAAGCGCCAGAAGAATCCATACTCTTCCGTATAAATGCGTCATATCTTCATAACTTCTTCCTGTATTTTTCATCTCTCACCCTCCGATCACCGGCGTGATCACTGCCGCAAATACCATCGCGCTCAGCATACTCACCGGAAGAGCATAATTTTCAAGCCACTTCATATTACATTTTTTTACAAGAATACCGCATATCCCCATGATAAACGCTGAAAAAAGAAGTACGAAGATGGGGATCCATCCTTTCAGCCCTTCACGGATATCGGAAAATACCATTCCGAGGAATGCGGAGATCATGCCGAGAAACAGCGCCGTCATGACGATATCTCCCCATTTGCTGTCCTTCTGCTTTATTTTCATCAGTCCTCCCTGGATCTTACGGATGAAAAGCGGCACCCAGATCAGCCCCGGAAAGATTCCCAGAGTCATCACCCATGCGATCGCCGTGTAGACTTTAGGATCGGTGATCGTCTCGGAAAGCGCCGTGATCCCTAATGCATTTGCCGTTGTTGTCGCCGCCGGCAGTTCATAGGTGATCGCACCGATCACGCTCAGGCGCAGCCACGGCAGGGGAAGCCCCAGGAACTGGGACAATGTGATCACGCCGAGCAGAATGGATACCGCCGGTGCAAAAGTAAATACCGCTGTGGACAGCATCATTTTTCTGACCTGCTTCATATCCATGCCAAGAGACTGCCCCCGGCGGTAAGCCCGTACAAGAAAGAATACAGACTGCGCGATAACGAACACGATCACAAGTCCCGCCATGATAAATAAAAAAATACTGTTTGGATTAAACATAATTCCCTCCTTCTCTCATATTCCAAAGATAAATCAAACCTTTAAAATTGTATCATTTGAGCCATATATCCACAAGACTTTTTGTGCCATCACAAAAAAACAGCAGTCCACTGCAATAGTGTACTGCTGTTTTTGTTTCATTTTCTTTCAAGATCCAACGAGTTTTTATCCCTTCCGGCCGTCACTGTCCTTTTCCACATGTCTTCTCTCTTCCAGCCACTCAAACAAGTCCTGATAGACCTGCTCCCGGTCCGTCTCGTTGAGGATCTCATGCCGGTCCCCTGAGTAAAGCCTGAGGGAAACATCCTGGATCCCCGCAGCCTTATACTGCTCATAGACCTTTCTGACCCCTTTTCCGAAGTCTCCCACCGGATCGTCCGCCCCGGCGGTAAAAAGGATCGGAAGACCTTTCGGGATCATGTAAATGCTTTCCTTTTTCTGAGATGCGAGCATGCCTGAAAACATGCTGTAATATGCGTTTACAGTAAACATAAAAGAGCATAAAGGATCAGACACATATTCTGCAAGCCGTTCCTGGTCACTGGTCACCCAGTCCGCCCTCGTCTTTGCCGGTTTGAATTTCCTGTTATATGCCCCAAGAGCCATATTTTCTATGAGCCTGCTGCGAAAGTGCCATCCCCGCAGAAATGCGAGCGTACTGCAGATGCGTTTTCCAAGCTGGAGCGTAAGCTTATTGTGGTCTGCAACGACTCCCATCAGGATCGCGCCGCTCAGCCCGTTTCCATACATCTGGATATACTGCCTCAGCAGACTGGATCCCATACTGTGTCCCAGCATGAAATACGGCACATCTGGATATTTTTTCATTGTCCGCTGCCGGAGCGTATGGATATCACCAAGCACACATGCATTGCCGTATTTTTCATTGAAAAACCCGTATTCTGCCTTGCTCTGCACGGATTTCCCATGTCCCAGATGGTCATTTCCCACAACATACCAGCCCCTGCCGCACAGGAACTCCGCAAATTCATCATATCTTGCGATATACTCTATCATCCCGTGACAAAGCTGAAGAACGGCGCATACTTTTCCTACCGGTTTCCACTCGATCGTATGGATCTCAGTATTTCCGTCCTTTGATGGGAAATAAAACTCGTCTCTCATGTTTCTTCACTACCTGTCTTCCATTTTTACATATTCGCGGTATGGCGCAAGCGGTTTGTATGCCGGACGGATGATCTTGTCCACATTCTGGAGTTCTTCCATTCTGTGTGCGCTCCAGCCGACGATACGCGCTGCCGCAAAGATCGGTGTATACAGAGATGCCGGGATATCCAGCATGCTGTAAACAAGACCGCTGTAGAAGTCCACATTCGCGTTAACGCCCTTGTACATCCGGCGCTTCTCACCGATGATCTCCGGCGCCATATGCTCTACCTTCTCATACAGCGCATACTCTGCATCATGACCTTTTTCATGCGCGAGCTGTTTCACGAATTTCTTGAAGATATCCGCACGCGGGTCAGAAACAGAATAAACTGCGTGTCCCATTCCATAGATAAGTCCTTTCTTGTCAAATGCCTTCTTGTCAAGAAGCGCTTCAAGATAAGCACGGATCTGGTCATCGTCACTCCAGTCAGTCAGATTCTTTTTCATGTCCTCAAACATCTGCGTCACCTTGATATTGGCGCCGCCGTGTTTCGGTCCTTTCAGTGAAGCCATTGCCGCAGCGATCGTGGAGTATGTATCCGTCCCCGATGAAGTGACAACGTGGGTTGTAAATGTCGAGTTGTTACCACCGCCGTGATCCATGTGGAGCACGAGCGCCATATCCAGGATCTTTGCCTCGAGCGCTGTATACTGACGGTCCTCACGGAGCATCATCAGGATATTCTCCGCGGTAGAAAGTTCCGGCTTAGGAGCGTAAATATAGAGGTCTTCACCTCTGCGGTAATTGTATGCATGGTAGCCGTAGACCATCAGCATCGGGAACTGGCTGATCAGGTTCAGGCACTGCCGCAGCACGTTCGGGATACTTGTATCGTCTGCTTTTTCATCATAAGAATAAAGCTGCAGGATACTTCTCGTGATGCTGTTCATCATGTCGCGGCTCGGCGCTTTCATGATAACATCGCGCGTAAAATTCGGCGGAAGTGTACGCCGTTCAGCGATCATCTCCCGAAAATCTTTTAGTTCTTTTTCTGTGGGAAGCTCCCCGAAAAGAAGCAGATATGATGTCTCTTCAAAACCGGGGCGTTTGGCATCAAGAAAACCTTTTACCAGATCTTTGATATTATACCCACGGTAATAGAGATTTCCTTCACATGGTACACTTACACCGTCTACTATCTTGGATGCACAGACGTCCGATACATTCGTCAGACCGGCGAGAACACCTTTACCGTTTAGATCACGGAGCCCGCGCTTAACTTCGTACTTTGTATAAAGTTCCTTGTCGATCGAGTTGTTGGTTACACATTTGAGAGCCAGTTCTTCAATTTCCGGAGTAATATCGAAAAAAATGCTGTCAATATCTTTTGCCATTTACGTCTCCTCCTTCTCTCTTTTACTATTTTTTATCCGTATGACCTTTTTATTATACTAAATTTATGCAATTTATACAATTAACTGAGTATTAAAAATTTATGAACCCTCTGTCTATCATCTCTGAATATTCTGATTTTTCGCCTTTTATTTTCTTATTTCCGTTAATTTATCTGACAGTTTTGCAAACTCCTCCAGGGTCAATGCCTCCCCGCGCACAGACGCGCCTTTCCCGAGGGACAGGATCGCAGCTTCTGTCTCTTCCTTTGTAAAGTCCAGTTCCGGCGAGTTCTTGAGTCCGTTCGCCAGGGTTTTTCTCCTCTGGTTGAAGGACGCGCGGATGATCCGGAACATCAGCTTTTCATCCAGGACTTCCACCGGCGGCTTCTCATAGCGCTCCAGACGGATGACCGCCGACCCTACCTTCGGGCGGGGCATAAAGCAGTTCGGCGGGACGTTTGCGACAATGTAAGGCTCCGCATAATACTGCACCGCCAGAGAAAGGGCGCCGTAATCCTTTGATCCCGGTCCGGTCTGCATCCGGTCCGCCACTTCCTTCTGCACCATGACAGTGATGCTTTTGAGCGGCACATGTTTCTCGAACAGCCCCATGATGATCGGCGTTGTGATATAATATGGAAGATTTGCCACCACCTTGATCGGCTTTCCTCCATTCTCTTCTTCCGCCAGCTTCGCTATATCCACCTTCAGGATGTCGTTGTTTATGATCGTCACATTGTCATATCCGTCCAGCGTGTCCTCAAGGATCGGGATCAGCGAACGGTCGATCTCCACAGCAGCCACCTTTCCTGCCGCGCAGGCAAGATACTGGGTCATAGTCCCGATCCCCGGTCCGATCTCCAGCACAAAGTCATCTTTCGTGATCTCAGCTGCCCGGATGATCTTGTCCAGCACATGCGTGTCGATCAGAAAGTTCTGTCCGAATTTTTTCTGGAATACAAAATTATATTTCTGGAGTACCGCGATCGTGTTCTGCGGATTGCCCAGTGTCGGTTCTTTCATTCATTACCTCCTAAAATCAAATTGTACCGTGTACTTTTGAAAAAGTGCCGTGTACCTTTTTAAAGAGTGCCGTGTACTTTTTCAAAGGTACACGGCACCTTTTATATAAAGTTTTCAGAATAGTCATAAACCATACAGTTCTCTTCCATTCTTTTCCGTCTGTTGTATAACTTCTTCCGCAGTTGTTCCTTTCAGTTCTGCAATTGCTTCAGCTACATAGGGAAGGTTCAGAGAGGAGTTCCGTTTCCCCCTAAACGGCACCGGCGCCAGATAAGGGCAGTCCGTCTCGAGAAGGATCCGCTCCAGAGGGATCTCCTCCACGACCTGTTTCAGTTTCTTTGCATTTTTAAATGTGACTACACCGCCTACACCAATGTAATATCCCATTTTCACGTACTCCTTCGCCATCTCCGCCGAATAGGAATAACAGTGGATCACCGCCTTCATGCCGGCTGCATGCTGCTTCATGATGTCCATGGTATCCGCCGCCGCTTCCCGGCTGTGGATGATCACCGGCATCTGCTTTTCCCGTGCCAGCTCCAGCTGCCGGATGAACCAGTGTTTCTGGATATCGTGGTTCTCTTTATCCCAATAGTAGTCCAGTCCGATCTCACCGGCTGCCACGATCTTCTCCCTGTCCAGCAGCTCTGCCATCCTCTCCATCCCTGCTTCGTCCAGCGTCCCGACTTCGTCCGGATGAACACCGATGGCTCCGTAGATAAAGTGATATCTCTCCGTCAGCTCCAGGATCTTGTCCCAGGACTCCAGCGTGGAACCTGCGTCAACGATGGTGCCGACTCCGCCTGCTTCCATAGCACCCAGAAGCTCTTCTCTGTCTGTATCAAACTGCTCGGCATCATAATGAGCATGTGTATCAAATATCATAATGATCATTTCCTTTCAGAATAAACAGCGCGCCGAAAACAGAACAGTGACGCGCTTTGGAAAACCCCGCCCGGATCATTCCGGACAGGGTCTTTTCTGCTCTTTTCCTTTTATCCTACACCTTAAACCGGTACCCCACACCCCAGATCGTCTCGATATACTGAGGATGTGAAGTATCATACTCTATCTTCTCCCTGATCTTCTTGATATGGACCGTCACCGTAGCAATATCCCCGATGGACTCCATATCCCAGATTTCACGGAAAAGCTGTTCCTTTGTGTATACGTGGTTCGGATGTCCTGCGAGAAAAGTCAGCAGGTCGAACTCCTTCGTGGTGAAGGATCTTTCCTCGCCGTTGACCCACACGCGCCTTGCCGTGGTATCTATCTTGAGCCCCCGGATCTCGATCACCTTGTTCTCCTCCACGTTGCTCCCGATCAGCCGCTCGTATCTCGCCAGATGCGCTTTCACCCGGGCTACCAGTTCACTCGGGCTGAAGGGCTTTGTCATATAATCGTCCGCTCCCAGGCCCAGCCCCCTGATCTTGTCGATATCATCTTTCTTTGCCGAGACCATGATGATCGGCGTGTTCTTCTGGCTGCGGATCTGACGGCAGATCTCAAAACCGTCCACCCCCGGAAGCATCAGGTCAAGGATGATCAGGTCAAAATCTCCTTCCAGCCCTTTCTCCAGCCCGGTCTGTCCGTCATTTGCCACTTCTACTTCAAAATCACTCAGTTCCAGATAGTCTTTCTCAAGATCTGCAATGCTCTCTTCGTCTTCCACGATCAAAATGCGTTTACTCATCGATGGGTACCTCCTGATATTTTCTTATTACAAAATACATTGTCGTGCCAGCGCCCTCTTCGCTGGTTGCCCAGATATTTCCTCCGTGTTCTTCCACGATCTTTTTCACGATCGAAAGACCGATGCCGCTTCCTCCCTTTGAGGAATTTCTCGAGGCATCCGTCCGGTAGAACCGGTCAAAGATATACGGAAGTTCCTTCGCTGCGATGCCCTTTCCGTTATCCCCCAGCTCGATCTGGATAAAATCTCCCACATCCTTCAGATCCATCGTGATCCTGCCGTCAGGCTTATCCATATATTTCAGGGAATTGGATACGATATTGTTGATGACCCTCCTCATCTGCTCCGGATCTACGATCACCTTGCAGTCCTCATCCATGAGATTGCGGTAGGCAAAACCAACACTTTTCGCCTCGAGTTCCATCTTCAGGTCTTCTGCACAGTCCCCGAAATACTCTTTTGCAGAAATGGTCGCAAAGTTATAGGGGATCCTGTTCGTATCGATCTTGGAATACAGCGTCAGCTCATTGATGAGAAGATCCATCTCATTAGCTTTATTATAAATGGTCTTGATATATCTGTCCATCTTTTCCGGAGTGTCCGCCACACCGTCCATGATCCCTTCCACGTATCCCTTGATCGTAGTGATCGGGGTCTTCAGGTCATGGGAAATGTTGCTGATCAACTCCTTGTTTTCCCGGTCATACGAGACCTTTTCCTCTGCATTTGCCTTCAGCCTGAGGCGCATTTCCTCAAAGTCCCGGCAGAGCTGACCGATCTCATCGTTGGTCTCGCTCTTGATCTCAAAGTCCAGATTGCCCTCTTTTATGTT
Source organism: Candidatus Mediterraneibacter intestinavium (assembly GCA_019119205.1). Taxonomy (GTDB): domain Bacteria; phylum Bacillota; class Clostridia; order Lachnospirales; family Lachnospiraceae; genus Mediterraneibacter; species Mediterraneibacter intestinavium. The sequence continues at coordinate 31,884 of DWXK01000080.1, read as the reverse complement.
TCGCGCCGCTCTCTGAAGCTTCGCCAGCGGCACCGAGATCGTCCGGTAGATCCAGTAAACAAGAAGCCCCGTGATAAGGATCAGCACCAGGAGATAAAGCTGCTGCACCTCGCTCGTCTCCTGAAATGCAAATGTATGCATCGCCACAGTTGTAAAAAACACCGTCAGGATCACAACGGCAAGAAATACGATCACCAGTTTCGTTTTAAGCTTCATTTGCGGCTCCTTTCCAAAGATATCTGAATTATCAGAAAACTTACCTCAAAAGGTGCCGTGTACTTTTTAAAAAGTACCTGGCACCTTTTAACATCATTTTCTGAATATTTTACAAATATTTTTTCAATTCGTCAACCTTATCGAGTTTTTCCCATGGAAGATCAAGGTCGTTTCTTCCGAAATGTCCGTAAGCCGCAGTCTGTTTATAGATCGGGCGTCTGAGATCGAGCATTTTGATGATCCCTGCCGGACGAAGGTCAAAGTTCTCTCGGATGATCTCCACCAGCTTTGTATCCGATACTTTTCCTGTCCCGAACGTCTCTACTGCAATGGATGTAGGCTGGGCAACGCCGATCGCATAAGAGAGCTGGATCTCACATTTCTTTGCAAGGCCTGCCGCCACGATGTTCTTCGCCGCGTAGCGCGCTGCATATGCCGCAGAACGGTCCACCTTTGTGCAGTCCTTTCCGGAAAATGCACCGCCTCCGTGGCGTGCCACTCCGCCATAGCTGTCCACGATGATCTTCCGTCCTGTCAGTCCGCTGTCTCCGTGAGGTCCGCCGATCACAAAACGTCCCGTCGGATTAATGAAGAACTTTGTCTCCCCGTCGATCATATCCGCCGGGATGATCTCATCAAAGACATACTTTTTGATATCCTCGTGGATCTGCTCCTGAGTCACGTCCGGATCATGCTGTGTGGAAAGTACGACCGCTTCAAGGCGCTTCGGAGTTCCATCCTCGTTATACTCCACCGTGACCTGAGTCTTTCCATCCGGACGAAGGTAGGGGATCGTACCATCCTTTCTTACTTTCGCAAGCTGGCGTGACAGCTTATGTGCCATGGCGATGGGATAAGGCATATATTCCTCTGTCTCATCGGACGCATATCCAAACATCATTCCCTGGTCACCGGCGCCGATCGCCTCGATATCCTCGTCTGACATCTTATTTTCCTTCGCCTCCAGCGCTTTATCAACACCCAGGGCGATATCTGCAGACTGCTCGTCAATGGTCGTCAGCACGCTGCAGGTATCTGCGTCAAACCCGTATTTTCCTCTTGTATAGCCGATCTCTCGCACTGTATCCCGCACGATCTTCGGGATATCCACATAGGCATGTGTCGTGATCTCTCCCATGACCATCACCATACCGGTCGTACAGCAGGTCTCACACGCTACGCGGCTCATCGGATCCTGCTCCATGAGGGCATCCAGGATCGCATCCGAGATCGCGTCACAGATCTTGTCCGGGTGTCCCTCTGTGACTGACTCTGAAGTAAAAAGTATTTTTTCCATAAAGTTCTCCTTTCTTCACTTTCTCCCTGCGATGCCGCCGTCGTTTTTCCGTATAAACAACGACAGCCCGCAAAAGCGGACTGTCAATTTATCGTAACAATCCTCTTATTGTTCGATCGCTCGCTCAGGTTGGCACCTTCCATGAAAGGGGTTGCCGCAGCTTCTCAGATCCTTTGTATCTCCACTGCTCTGAATAAGAGAAAGTTTTTCATTATTAAATTGATTTATTCTGGTACATAAGAGACTTTACAACTCTTCCCTGTAAATGTCAATACTCTATCACATATTTGAGAGCAGTTCTCGCATCATCTGTGCCCTTTCACTCTATCTCCCTGATCACTCCCCCGTCATCAATCTCCACACCCTCGGACAGCCCTTCCAGATGATCGAACATCTCCCTCTGCTCTGCCTCATCACTGATGTACTGCGTCGTATAGCCTGTCTGCAGACATGGCGTAAATGACATCTCCTGCAGACCGTCATATGTTATATCCAGGTTCAGAAGCCCGGTGTATTTCGTCTCATCATTAAACCAGAAGTCTCCCATACTGTACACGATCGGTTTCCCGTCTATGTATTCAATGCCCTGGAGCACATGCGGATGCCCGCCGACCACGATGTCGACACCGGAATCAAGGAACTGCGTCCCGTCTTCCGTCTGTTCCTGGCTGTGCTGCGTCTCATCCTCCGGTCCCCAGTGGACATATGCGATCAGATAGTCGCATTCTTTCGACGCCTCAGAGATGACCCGGTTAAATTCAGTCGTATCGTAACATTCCAGTATTCCCGGAGAATCTTCTGTTGCCGCCGGAGTATATTTTGTCTTCTCCGCACTGCTCGCCGCCACAAAACCGATCTTCATCCCGTTTATGATAAAGTAGGCAGGACGCCGGGCTTCCTCTAGGTTTCTGCCTCCTCCCACATAGGGGATCCCTGCCTCATCCAGAAGATCTGCCGTATCCAGCATCGCATCCGCCCCGTAATCGTAGACATGATTGTTGGCAAGGGACACCAGATCCGTCCCCATCTGCTCCAGCAGCGCCATCCTCTCCGGTTTTGCCCGGAAGGTATAATATTTCCCCTCCAGAGGCTCTCCCCTGTCACTGATGGCATATTCATGGTTCAGCAAAAAAACGTCTGCCGCCTGAGTGATGTCAAGGATTTCCGGAGAAATGCATTCTTCCAGGTTATTGACCTCATCATAGTGGTCCAGGACAAACCCGTCCTCCGCCAGGCAGAGATCGCCCGCCACAGTGATCCTGGCGCTTTTCGTCCCGTCTCCGCCTTCTGTTCCATCCAGGATGCGGATGCCGTTCTGCTGCGCTGTGTCCGCGTCATCCAGAAGCCCCTGCCACTGATCCTCCAGGACATGCATCGTGCTTCCTATCACATCGTAGATCTGTTTTTCCGTCAGAACTCCCCCGTTTTCCCCTGCAAGGTCGGACAGTTCCCTCAGTTGTTCTTCTGTACACTGTGACACAGCCCACTCGGCAAACTCCTGACTGCCGGCGTTTCCGCTCCCGGCAATGACCTCTTCGGCTTCCGCAGAGTCCGCAGTACTGCTCTCATCTCCTGATGCGGCCTCCTCAGTTCCCTGTGCTGTGGACGCCAGGAATTCTTCATACTGACCTGCGATCGCCGTGACCGCACGCTCTTCCATCCTGCTGTTCTGCATTCCCCGGAATGCACGGACGCACAGAGTACACACCAGTATGACGACCAGAAGAAAGAAAACTCCGATGATCATAAGCTGTCTGCGCACCTGCCGTCTCCGGCGTGCCAGCATCTGCGCCCTTCTCTGTCTGTTATATCTGTCCGGCTCCATCCTCTGTCTGTTATACCTGTCTTGCTCCACCCTTTGCCTGTTGTATCTGTCCGGTTCTCTCCTTTGTCTGTTATGCCTGTCCGGTCCCATCCTCTGTACCTTCCTCTTTCCTTTTCTTCCCCGAGCGTCCGCCAAGGTCCCGGGCAGGCCCGGACTTTGACTCGGCGCGAGTGCACATCCTGCGGAGTGTTTTGTTTAGCAGTGTTCGAAGTTTCCTGTCAGACAAAAAACAGGTCACAAAAACTCTGTCTACCCAGAGTCTTCATGGCCTGTCATGATTTCTACAGATCAACCTACTTTTAATTTAAACTTCTGTATCTCTTTCTCACTGGACACTCTCTCGATCACGCCGCCGAGGCTTCTCAACTTCTCCTCGAACCTCTCGTATCCTCTCTGGATATATACGATATCATCCACAATGGTGATGCCCTCTGCAGCAAGTCCTGCGATACAGAGAGCAGCTCCCGCCCGCAGGTCCGGAGCGCTCACTCTGGCACCGGAAAATTTCTCAACGCCTTCGATCGTTGCGGAGTTCCCTTCCACCTTGATGATGGCTCCCATCCGTGCCAGTTCATCCAGATATTTGAAGCGGTTCTCAAAAATACTCTCTGTGATCGTGCTCGTTCCTTTTGCCAGCGCAAGTGTAACACCAATCTGTGGCTGCATGTCTGTCGGATACCCCGGATAAGGCAGGGTCTTTACCTGCGTGCTCCTGAGACGTCCTTTTGCCACAACACGCACCGCATCGTCAAACTCTTCTACTTCGCAGCCGATATCCACCAGCTTTGAGATCGTCGCATCCAGATGCTTCGGGATCACGTTCATGACTGTCACATCGCCTTTTGTCGCCGCTGCAGCAAACATGAATGTTCCCGCCTCGATCTGATCCGGGATGATAGAATACTCTGTCCTGTGAAGTTTCTTCACACCGCGGATCTTGATCACATCGGTTCCCGCGCCTCTGATATTGGCTCCCATGCTGTTCAGGAAGTTTGCCACATCAACAACGTGGGGCTCCTTCGCAACATTTTCCATGATCGTCAGTCCGTCAGCCATCGCCGCTGCCATCATCACATTGATGGTCGCGCCCACAGTCACAACGTCAAAATAAAGATGTGTGCCCCGGAGTGCATCCGCCTCCGCCACGATCTTCCCGTGTTCGATATCCACGTCCGCTCCCAGCGCCCGGAATCCTTTCAGATGCTGGTCGATCGGTCTGCTCCCGATATTGCATCCGCCCGGAAGAGCCACTTCAGCTTTCCTGTACTTTCCGAGAAGCGCTCCCAGAAGGTAATAGGATGCTCTTATTTTCTTAATGTAATCATATTCAATATTAAAATCGCCAATGGTACTTCCATTGATCTTGACTGTATGCCTGTCTAACCGCTGCACCATGGCACCGATCCCGCTGATCGCCTCAAGCATGACATTGACATCATTGACATCCGGCAGGTTGTCTATGAGTACCGTCTCATCCGTCATGATCGCGGCTGCAAGGATCGCCAGAGCCGCGTTCTTTGCTCCGCCGATCTCCACTTCCCCTACAAGCGGATTCCCGCCCTTAATTATATATTGCTCCATTTTGCACCTCGACTATCCGATTTTATTATCGCAACTCCCCAGTTAACATCGCGCATGACAGACTGATCTGTCATACCATATACGGGCTCATTATACCACAAAAACGCTGTTTGTAAAATTATTTTTTTGGAGCGTACCTTCTGCCTCTCCGTTTTCTGCCTGTATTTCCACCGTTTTTCCCGTATGCACGGACCGCATTTATGACATTTTCGATCGTCTCCTCGATCCTGCATCCGTCCTCGCATACCGTGATGTCCGCATACTTTTCAAAGTACGGCACCCTTTCATCATAAAGGCCTTTCAGAGTCTGTCCTTCCCTCAGGACGACGCCTCTTTTCTGTGGGTTGCGTATCCTTCGTTTTATTGTCTGATAAGATGCCTTTAAATATACTACGGTTCCGATCTCTTTGTAGTGTTTCATTGCCTCTTCACAGTAGATCACGCTCCCGCCGGGGGAAATAACAGAATTTTCCGCTTTTACGTCCCGGTTGACCTGATTTTCTATTTCCAGAAATCCCTGATCGCCCACCTCGGCGATGATCTCCCGGAGCAGCTTTTTCTCCTGCTCCTGGATCAGAAGGTCCGTATCGATAAACCGTTTTCCGAGACGCTTTGCAACCACGATGCCGACCGTGCTCTTTCCCACGGCCGGCATTCCGATAAAGATCAGATTATCTTTCATATGTATTCCATCCTTTTCATTTTCACCGGATCATTTCCTGTAACTTAAGTGCCCCTCACGGACACATTTTCCTATAAACAGTCCGAGTATAACACAAATCCTCCGATTAGTAAATTCTCCTGCGCCGCCTCCGGTTGTCGCTCCTGCGCTTATACAATTCCTGATAGAGCATCACCTCGACCAGGTCCCGCAGATTTCTCATCTCTTCTTTATCGATCCCTTTCTCGTTCTTTTCTATATTTTTGCAGGCTCTGCCGCACATCAGGCCAAGCTGCAGCTTATCCGGGTACTCGTCGTACACCATGCTGTTTTCATATTCCATCCGGTCACATTCCTCCTCGATATAGGGGAGGATCCTTTTGGGGATATCGGGATACAGGCTCTTCATATACTCAAAATCCATTCTCTCGATCCTCTCGTCGTCAAACGCGAGCGGCATCGGATACACCATATAATAGGGCAGTTTCTGGTTCATGTCTCTTCACTCCCAGGCAGACGTTATATCTGTAATATATGCAGATCCAAAGGAAATGTGAAACCGGGCGTCCCGCCGCGCCGGAGCTTTACTGGCCATCTCTCCTGGTCCAAAAAGGGACAGGTCCCTCTTCTGAAAGACCTATCCCTTTTAGACACTATATTGAAAAAATCCAGATCAGAAGGGTCCGTATCCGATCCCATGCGCGATCATGATGAGGATAAACGCGCTGACGATAAAGGACAGATAGATCTTCCAGCAGAATCTGATCCATGCGCCGTAGTCCACGCCGCACATGGACAGCTGCACCAGGGAACTTCCCGGCCAGAAGCTGTTGGTGATCCCGTCCCCGTACTGGTAAGTCAGCACCAGAACCTGCTGGTTGATGTTCAGGATCTTGCCCAGCGGCTGGAGGATCGGCATGATGATGACCGCCTTCCCGCTTCCCGATACCACAAGGAAATTGAACAGTGTCACAAATACGAAGATGATCAGCAGAGCAAGAAGAGCGCTCCGGTTCTCCAGAAGGGAGGCCATCCCGTGTACGATCGTGTCCATGATGCACGCCTGATTCATCAGCACTACCACCGACTGTGCCAGTCCCACCGCGAACGCCGCCGCAAACACCCGCACCGCGCCCTGGCAGAAGAGCTGGCAGGCCTCGCTGGGGCCGAACCGGAAAATGATCGAGAGCACGATGCCGAAGATCACATAGAGGGCCGCGATCTGAGCGAAGGACCATCCCAGACGGATGCATCCGTACCCCTGGATGACGATGACCACGAGAAAGGCGAGCAGCCCCAGCACTCTCCTGGGCGTCATCTCCTCCATCTGCTCTGTCCTGTCCTCCGCCTTCTGGTTCATATACTCTTCTTTTACAATACTTCTTGAGGGATCCTTTTTGATCTTCCGGCAGTATGTATAGAGTCCGATCAGCCCGATCACGTAGAATACCGCCAATCCCACCGCGCGGAAACCGATCCCGGAAAACATCGGCAGTCCTACGATCTGCTGAGAGACTCCCGTTGTGAACATATTCATAAGGCCCGAGGTAAAACCTACCGTACTCCCTACGATCGCCAGTCCGGTTCCCACCATCCGGTCATACCCGAGAGCGAATCCGATGCTCACAGCCAGCGGGTAGAAGGGATATGCAGCCTCGCCGTATCCGAGAACGCCGAAGATCACGAAGATCGTATAGAAGATAAAGACCACAGAGAACTCTTTTCCTTGCGTCCGCTTCAGGATGGCATTGATCCCCGCGCCGAAAGCGCCGCTGACCTCAAGCAGATAGATCATGCCCGAACTGATGAACAAAGTACCCATGATCGTGGCGCCATTGACGAAGCCGTTATACACTGCCTCGAAATAATCCAAGAATGTGATCGGATCTTCATTTTCCACATACTGGAAGGTATCCGGATCAACTACTGAGATACCTGTGGCCTCGTCCGTGATCCGCTCATAGCTTCCGCTGGGGATCACATAGGACAGGATGACCACAAAAAGCATGATCAGCAGCAGAATAATGAATACATGCGGCATGTGAAAGCCGCTTTTCTTTGTTTCCTTCTTGCTCATTTTGTTTCTCTCCTTTACCCGGCAGGACTCTCTTCCTGCCTGGCTTTTCTGACGTCATAACAGGCAGTCTATGACTGCTCCTTATTTATCCGAATGTGCTTCCAGCCAGGATACCGCGGAATATGCATGGAGCGCCGCGCCCAGCGGGAGCACGTCCTCGTCCAGCACCATGTGCGAATTGTGCAGCGGCGCGTTCCCCGGCTTCCCCGCTCCGAGGAACACAAACATCCCGGGCACTTCCTTCGTAATATATCCGAAATCTTCCGTCCCCGACATAGGCGGGATCTGATGGACCATATCCTTTCCCAGCACCTCTTCCATATACGGGACCATCTCCCGGCAGAGATCCCTGTCGCTGTAGGTGCAGGGTGTATGGAACACAGTCATTTCATACTCCCCGTTCCACGCCTTCACATAGTGATCGATCACTTCCGGGATCCGCTTTGTCAGATGCTCCGCAGCTTCCACATCCTGGGTCCTGACCCCGATATGAAGCTGGGCCTCGTCCGGAATGATGTTCACCGCGGTTCCGCCCTCTGCCACGCCACAGGTGAGAGCCACCATAGCCGCCGGATCCGTCTCCCTTGTGACCAGCAGGTTCACCGCCTGGTACACCTGGTTCATGATCATAAGCGGATCCACGCATAGCTGAGGCTGTGAACTGTGTCCGCCCTTTCCTTTTATCTTCAGGATGAAAGTATCCAGGGACGACGAATTTACTCCCACAGAATACCCCACCTCCCCTGTGTTGGTGACCGGCTGGACATGGAGTCCAAACGCTGCGTCCACTTTCGGGTTTTCAAGAAGGCCATTCTCCACCAGCATACGTGCGCCGGCTCCCGTCTCCTCTCCGGGCTGGAACACAAGTTTGACGCTCCCTTTCAGGGAGTCTTCCATATCCTTCAAGATCTGCGCCGCGCCGAGAAGCATAGCCGCGTGGCTGTCATGGCCGCACATATGCCCGTAGCTGTTGCAGGATCTGAATTCCAGATCGCTCTCCTCACGGATCGGAAGGGCATCCATATCCGCCCGGAGCAGGATACACGGGCTGCCTTTGCCGATCACGGCGGTGATCCCGATGGCACGCTCCATCTTTGGGAATCCCGCCTCCATAAAATCTTTCATTACCTTATCCGGCACTTTTCCTCCGCAGTCACGCCACGGGATTTCCATCTCATTCAAACGTTTCCGGATGTAATCTCTGGTCTCCGGAAGATCCATCCCGATCTCCGGGATCTGGTGAAGCCGCCGTCTGTCCGCCGCGATCTGTCCCCGGATCTTTTCCGCCTTTTCCCTGATCTCTGACGCTGATATGCTCATGATCTTTCCTCTCCTGTCCCTCCCAAGTCAGCCCCGCACTGTCCATTGCCCGTCGGATGTCCGCATGTCTGTTCAAGCAAGCTTGCCCATCCATGCAGCAGCCCTCCGGGTTTATCGCTCAAAAAAATAAAGAGAGTTCCTCCCGCGGAACTCTCGAACCGTTTTATCTATCTTGCCACCTCTTTGTGCGCTGTCTCAGGATAATTTATAAATATAATTTTAACTGTATAATTATGCTTATGCTACCATTTTTTACGCATTTATGCAACCTTTTCGTGAGAATTTGCACAAACAATTTTTCCACTAAAATCACACTATTTTTTTGTCTTTCCCCGCTCTCCGGGTAATTTTTGTCAATCTCCTTTTTTAAATGCAGCGCAATTTCTTTAAAAGTTCCTGTTCTTCTGTTATGATAGTCCTTAAAGGAGTGTGTTAACCATGAATAATTCTGATACTTCTATTTATATCAACGGCAGGATCTTTACTGCCGACGACCAGAATCCCTATGCTGACAGCATGATCATATCCGGCGGACGGATCCGCTGGATCGGAAAACAGGAGGATCTTCCCGAAACGAAAGGGACTGTCGTCGACCTGAAAGGCCGGCGCGTGATCCCCGGCTTTGTGGATGCGCATATGCACCCTGTCATGCTGGCGGATTTCAGCAAACAGATCACGATCATGCCCCCCGCCGTCAATTCCATCGAAGACCTTGTCCAGGCGTTGAAAAAACGCAGGGAAGAACAGGGACCGGAGAAATGGGTCGAAGGATGGGGCTATGATGAGCAGTCTCTTCTTGAGAAGCGCTCGCCCACACGCTATGACCTGGACCGGGGATGCAGCGACGCTCCGGTATGTCTTATGCGGACCTGTGCCCATATCCGCTGCGTCAACAGCCGCGCCCTTGAGATGGCGGGTATCGACCGGAACACACCGGATCCACCGGGCGGCGAGATCGAGCGGGATGAGAACGGCGACCCCACCGGCGTTTTGAAGGAAAATGCCAGGAACCTGATGTCCGGGCTGGTTCCCCCTGTCCCGGAGGAGCAGAAAGTCCAGAATCTCCTCGATCTCGGAAAGCTTCTGACTTCCCAGGGGATCACCGCCATCTGCGACATGGGTAACCTTGATTCCAGCGACAATATCCCGATCTACGAGAAAGCCGCGGAGAAAGGATTCCGTCAGAGAGTGGGAGTCTATTATATGTGGGATTTCTTTGCGGACGATAAGACCTTTACCATCCCGGAAGAGCGGATGGATAAAGACCGCCAGATCTTCGCCGCCGGTTTAAAACTGATCGGGGACGGAAGCATCTCCGGAAGGACCGCATGGATGGACGCCCCCTATTACGGTTCTGACGACGAATACGGCATTTCCACCTGCAGCGATGAACTGATCGAATCCGCAATTGCTTTCTGTAAAGAGCATCACTGCCAGCTCTCCATGCACGCCATGGGGTCCCGGACCATCGCACGGATGGTGGACCGGGCCGCCGGTGAGGACAACTGGATGGAGGACGGAACGCCTTATGTCCGTATCGAACACGTTACAGAGCCGAAGGAGGAGAGCCTGGACCGGGCCGCCGCCTCCGGTATCGCATTTATCACGCAGCCCATCTTCCCCTATGCGGAAAGCGCAAGCTATCTGAAAAACCTGGGGAGCGAACGGCTGAAGAAGTGCTACCCCTTCCGGCATATGCTGGAAAAAGGAGTAAAGACCGGATTTTCCACGGACGCCCCGGCAACTTTCTGGGCAGTCCCGTCAGATCCCTTCCCGGGATTAAAACTCGCCGTCACGCGAAAATCCTATCTGGACGCAGACTGCGGCGCTGATCAGGCCATCGATATCGAGACGGCGCTGAAACTCTACACAAGAGAATCCGCACAGATCGCCGGATTTCATGACATGGGCATGCTCGCGCCGGGATACCGGGCGGACTTCGCTGTCCTGAGCGGGGACATCCTCGAATCCGCTCCGGAGGACATTGATAAGATCTGTGTCCTCCAGACCTACATAGACGGCGAGCTTGTCTATCAGAAAGAAGAGTGACCGCCGGGAGCCCGCAGACCGGAAATACTGAAAATACTACTAAAAAAAGACGAAAGAGGTACCTTATGTTTCATTTACCCAAATACAGAGAACCAGATTTTACACAGCCAAAATTTGCCGAAGCGCCCGACGCTTCCTGGGAGGAAGTGACTATCAAAGGAGTCGCACCGGAAAACTATCACAGTACATCCATGTATCCGGAATATTTCAAGATCAACGGAAAATGGATCCTGGCTGAAGAGAGCCGTATGGACTCCAGCGTGGTGCTGGGGGAGGACGGGAAACTCCGGGTCGTGGAGAACCGTAATCTGGAGCTGGGCGACAGGGTGATCATCGGCCGCACGGAGAATGCCGAGGAGGGGATCTACCTTCACAGCACCGGCTTCGGAAGCGCGGACGACGAGAACGACGACCAGTTTGTCTTCCGTCAGGGCCGGAGCCGCGAGACTTCCTACGCCAGAGATTACGACCGACTCTTCGAGCTTCTAAAATATGAGAAGGAACACGGAAACATCCTCTGGGTGATGGGGCCTGCGTTCTCCTTTGACGCCGATGCAAGACGCGCCATGCAGGCAATGGTGGAGAACGGATACGTGGACGGGCTCATGGCGGGGAACGCTCTTGCCACCCACGATCTGGAAGGCGCCATGTTCCACACCGCGCTGGGGCAGGATATCTACACACAGAAGTCCCAGCCCAATGGACACTACAATCACCTGGATGTGATCAACCGGGTGAGAAGGAGCGGTTCCATCGCTCAGTTCATCGACGATTATAATATTGACAACGGGATCATGTACAGCTGCGTGAAGAACGATGTCCCCTTCGTGCTCACCGGTTCGATCCGTGACGACGGTCCTCTGCCGGAGGTGATCGGCAACGCCTATGACGGCCAGACCGCCATGCGGAACATGGTAAAGAAGGCAACCACCGTGGTCTGCCTCGCCACCATGCTCCATACCATCGCAACAGGAAATATGACGCCGTCCTACCGCGTAATGGAAGACGGAACGGTAAGGCCGGTCTTCCTATATACCGTGGATGCAGACGAATTTGTGGTCAATAAACTCCTGGACAGGGGAAGTCTCTCAGCGACGACGATCGTGACGAATGTACAGGACTTTATCATGATCGTGGTGAAGGGGCTGGGACTGATGTAAGCCGATGCTTTAGATCTTCGAATAAACAAGGACCGAAGAAAGACGTTTTCATCCGTCTGTCCTCGGTCCTTATATCATACGTTTTCTCTATTCACTTTCCCTCAATATCCTCTGGATCTCCAGCCTGGTCTCGCCAACTCCGATCACGTCATCCTTCTGGATCACGATCGGCCTGTCGATCCGCTTCCCGTTCAGGAAGGTGCCGTTCCTGGAATCCTCATCTTTCAGATACAGCTTATCGCCATGGTGTACGATCGCGCAGTGGACTTTTGATACCCTCACGTCAGTCGGAAGAGGAAGGTATTTCTCATACATGCTTCCGTCTTTGCCCCGTCCGATCCCTACTGTCTCGTAGAAGATAAAGCTGTATTTCTGCCAGCTGTCTATATCCTCCATGATGATCTTCCACTGTCTTCTCCGCTTCTGGCGCCGTGGTGCCGGTTCATCCAGGTCACGCTCCGCAGCCCGCTGGGATCTGCGCCTTCTCGGACGCTCATCGGGATCGTCATCTTCATCGTCGTAGTCGTCCCCTGGATAGCCGTCCTCGTCATGATCGTCTTCATCACGCCGGCGCCCCTTCTTCCTTCTGAGAAGCCTGGCGTCTTCTGCCTTATTCTTTTTTATTGTCACGAATGTCCCGCCGAGCAGGGCTATGATGCCGAGTATCAGCAGGATCAGTATGATCCAGTATAACATATGTATATCACTCCTCTGAACCTTAATGGTACTATATTTTTTCTCAATGGGCAAGCATCAGATGTATCTTTTTCCTCTGATCTGTGCTAGAATGTTTACAGTTCACGCGTGGCTGCAGCCGCCAAACGGACATGAAAGCATATCCGCCCGGCCTGCTGCCTGCGGGGATAAATGAGTATGATCGATATTCCGATCAATATAAAGGAGAACAGAATGACTACCATTCGACCATTTCGCGCCGTCAGACCGGCTGCAGACCTTGCTTCTTCCATAGCGGCGCTTCCATATGATGTATACAGCAGTGCAGAAGCGCGCCGGATCACAGAACAGGAGCCTTTATCCTTTCTCAGGATCGACCGCGCCGAAACGCAGTTTCCGGAAGGAACAGACATGTATTCCCGGGAAGTTTATGACAGGGCGCGGGATACAATAAATGATATGCTCAGAGAAGGGCAGTTTTTAACGGAAGAAACTCCCTGCTATTATATCTATGCCCTCACCATGGACGGGCGGACACAGACAGGACTTGTTGGCTGTGCTTCTGTCGACGACTACATGGACGGCGTGATCCTGAAACACGAGAATACACTTGAGGCTAAAGAACTGGACCGTTTCCGCCATATCGATACCTGCTGCGCACAGACCGGACCTATCTTCCTCGCATACCGCCCGGATAACGCGGTCAGGGTAGTTCTGCAAAAGGTACAGGAACAGGATCCTCTTTATGATTTTGTTTCAGAGGATGAGATACGTCATTCTGTCTGGCGCATTGACGATCCGGAGGATATCGGGAATATTTCTCGTTTATTTTCTCTCATCCCTCACCTTTATATCGCGGACGGTCATCACCGTGCGGCATCCGCTGTAAAGGTCGGGTTGAAACGAAGAGCGGAAGACGCGTGCTCCAAAGGTACTGAGGAATATAATTTCTTTCTGTCCGTTCTCTTTCCGGCAGATGAACTTAAGATCTGCGACTACAACCGTGTAGTCACTGACCTGAACGGATATACATTTGACAAAATACTGGATATCATAGAAAATACGTTTGAGATCAAAGACAACGGCTCAGAACCTTACCGCCCTGCCAAAAAGGGTGAGTTCGGCATGTATCATGCAGGACGATGGTTCAGACTCACGGCAAGACCGGAAGTCTGTTCCGATGATCCTGTAAAAGGTCTTGATGTATCGATACTGCAGGATCAGATCCTTGCTCCTGTGCTCGGCATCCATGACCCGAAGACTGATTCCCGGATCTCCTTCATCGGAGGAATCCGAGGACTGAAAGAACTGGAGAAAAAGGCAGATCACTCAGGCGGGATCGCTTTTTCCATGTATCCGACTTCCATGGACGAACTCATGCGCGTTGCCGATTCCGGGATGCTCATGCCCCCGAAATCCACATGGTTCGAGCCGAAACTGCGCAGCGGACTGTTTATCCATCAGTTCTGACTGAAACGGAACATTTACAAATTTATTATAAGATCAAAAAAGAGGAGATGTGATTCATGGAGAGAAATGACCTATGCTGGTGCGGCAGCGGCAAAAAGTATAAAAAATGCCATATGCCGATCGAAGAAAAAATGATGCTTCACGCAGAGAGAGGAGAGATCGTACCGTCCCGGAAGCTGTTGAAAACGCCCCATCAGATCGAGATGATCAAAAAGAGCGCCGCGCTCAATACCGCAGTGCTTGACGAGGTTGCAAAACATATCCGCATCGGGATGAGCACAGCCGAGATCGACGAGATCGTTTACCGCTTTACAACGGAGCACGGCGGGATACCTGCTCCCCTGGACTACCAGGGATTCCCGAAAAGCGTGTGCACTTCCATCAACAACGAGATCTGCCACGGCATCCCGGATGAAAATATCATCCTTCAGGAAGGGGATATCATCAACGTAGATGTCTCCACGATCCTGGACGGATACTTCTCCGACGCCTCCCGTATGTTCAAGATGGGCAAGATCTCCGACCGGGCAGAACGCCTGATCCGGGTTACAGAAGAGTGCGTTGAGCTGGGGCTGGCAGCCGCAAGACCCTGGGGGCACCTGGGAGATATCGCTGACGCCATCAACACCCACGCCAGAGCCAACGGCTACTCTGTCGTCGAGGAGATCGGCGGGCACGGCATCGGACTGGAGTTCCACGAAGATCCTTTCGTCAGCTATGTCACCCCCAAAGGGAGCGAGATGCTGCTCGTTCCGGGCATGATGTTCACCATCGAGCCCATGATCAACGAGGGAAGCCCGGATTTCTTCGTGGATGAGGACAATGACTGGACCGTGTACACGATCGATGACGGACTCTCCGCTCAGATTGAGTATATGGTTCTGGTGAAAGAAGACGGGATCGAGATACTGACGAAATAGCATTGGCATAGGCCGGGCTAAAAGATAGGAGTTGTCCATTACAAGCGACAGCGAAAACCCCGGAGTTGGCGGGCTCCGGGGTTTTCTATTCCATTTTTTATGGCGGCTTAGACCATAGGCTCGTTACCGCTCCTTATCCGCCAGCATCCACAGATACTGTTCGTAATTCACGCCGTCATTCCTTGGCACGCCTTCCCGGACGGAGTCTTCCAGCGCCAGTTCGATCACCTTCCCGGCAAGCTGCATTGTATCCGCCAGGCTGTCTCCTCTGGCTTTTCCTCCTGCCACAACAGAGGCAAACAGATCACCTGTGCCAGAATAACTCTCCCCTACGAAGGGGAACGCCGCGAGATCAGTCTTCTTCTTCGTGACAGCAAGATTTCCCATTTTATGCACGCCGTCGCTGCTGTCTGTAAACCGGATCCCGGTCACTACGACCTCTTTCGGTCCCTTTGCGATCATGTTTTTCGCCATCTGTTCGATCACAGTCAGCAGATGTTTTTCGTCTGTCATCTGCCCGATCATCCGGTAATCGGTATCTGTGAGTATGCACAGTTCTGTCAGATTCGGTGTGATGATGTCCGCTCTCGCTGCCAGTTCTCTCATCATACTCCGCAGTTCAGGCGTAAAAATGTCAAACCCTTTTCCATTATCTCCCATTATCGGGTCAACAAGGAGAAATGTTTTCTTTTTATAAAATGAATCCAGAAACCGGAATACTTTTTCGATCTGGGAGCTCTCCGACATAAATCCCGTATAAATACCGTCAAAAGATACTTTCATCTTTTCCCATTCTTTCCGTATCGCATCCATCCTGTCCGTATAAACATCACAAAAATAGCTCGGATAGCCTGTCTGCCCACTGAGGATCGCAGTCGGCAGAGGACAGGGCTGGACTCCCATCGCGGCGATCACAGAGATAGCCGCAGTCAGGGAACACCTGCCAAATCCTGACAGATCATTGATAACTGCTATTTTTTTCGTCATATTTTCTCTCCTGTCTGACAATTTTATCAAAAAGTGCCAGGCACTTTTTCAAAAGTACACGGCACCTTTTTAAAACATATTCAGAATATTCCGTCAGATCATCCCCGCGATCAGTGAAGCTGCGGGATCTCGATCGGCTTCAGCACGATCGCGGAATGTCTTCCCATGTTCAGGACAACTTCTCCGTTGTCCACGATATATTCATCATAATCGGTAGTATATCCGTTCTCGTAGGAATAGATCAGACGTTTCATGCGCCCGGACCGGGGAACTCCCACCAGCCAGACCGGGATCATGACTTCTCTCAGTTCTTTGCTGTTATTGAGAACGACCACGATCTGCTCATCTCCCTGGAATCTTCCGTATGCGAGGAGGTTGCTCTCACCGAGCAGCAGTTTGATCGAACCCTTGCGAAGAGGCTTCTCTTCTTTGTGGATCCGTATCATCTCTTTATGAAAGGCAAGAAGTCCCTGGTCTTCTTTTCCCCACGGATAAGTCCTCCGGTTATCCGGATCTGTGAATCCGCACAGTCCCGCTTCATCGCCATAATAGATCGTGGGCGCGCCTACCCAGGTCATCTGGACAGCCACGGCTTCCCTCATGACCGCATGGTTCACTCCTTCTTCCGCCGCCTTTGCGCCGACATGTTCCGCTCTCCCGACAATATGGTTTGTCCGGGTAAGGAATCTGGAATGATCGTGATTGGACAGCTCGTTCATCGCCACCTGAAGGGAAGGTGTCAGCATACTCGCCATATAATGTCTCATCGCTCCGACAAAGTTATCTGCGTTTCCCCACAGATCCGTTCTGCGCTCATCGCTGTGCTTCTCCATTCCTGTGAGGAACCAGGTCAGCGGCTCCATGAACGCATCGTAATTCATGACGCTGTCCCACTCGTCCCCCTGAAGCCAGTCGCCGGGATCTCCGTAATGTTCTGCCAGGATCAGCGCATCCGGGTTCGCGCTCTTGACCTCTTTTCTGAACCGTTTCCAGAACATATGGTTATACTCGTTGCTGCAGCCAAGATCCGCCGCAACGTCAAGCCGCCATCCATCCACATTATACGGCGGTGAGACCCATTTTTTCCCTACATCCATGATATACTGTTCCAGCTCCGGGGAGTCCTCGTAGGACAGTTTCGGCAGGGTATCGTTCCCCCACCAGGAGTCGTAGCTGGTGTTATACGGCCACGCCTCCGCGCGGTTGTCATGAAAATGGAAGAAATCATGATATGGGCTGTCCTCACTGATAAATGCCCCCTTAGGATAGTCCGGCTGGTTCTCATAGATCCGCTCACGGTCCATCCATTTATTAAAGGAGCCGCAGTGATTGAACACGCCGTCAAGTATCACTCTCATCCCGCGCTTATGCATCTCCTCGACCAGACGGGCAAACAGCTCGTTGCTCGCCTCAAGGTTCCGGATATCCCCGGTCCGCTTCTGGTATTTCGTCGCATTGATGTTATCCTGTGTTCCTTCAGGAAGCGCCTCTCCCCCGTCTTCAACGATCTTTCCGTAATGCGGGTCGATATAGTCATAATCCTGGATATCATACTTGTGGTTGGACGGCGAGACAAAGAGCGGGTTGAAATAGATCACTTCCACTCCAAGGTCCTCCAGATAGTCCAGTTTATCCATCACGCCCTGCAGGTCCCCGCCGTAAAAGTTGCGGATATCGAGCGCAGCCGGCGGCTGCTCCCAGTCCGTGATCTTCGCGCTCGGCGCTCCGATGTAGATATACTCTCCATCCTCCACATCATTGGTCGGATCCCCGTTATGGAAACGGTCCACAAAGATCTGGTACATGACAGCGCCCTTCGCCCACTCCGGTGTTGAGAAACCGGGTACGATGATAAAATCGTAATATTCTTCGATATGGTCAGAATATCCGCACCGGTTAAAGTAGCAGATCTGTTCTCCCTTTTTGACCTCGAAAGAATATCGGAAAGGTTCCGTGCCGAGCTGACATTCTATCCCGTAATAGTCAAACTCTCCCTTTGAACTGATCTTCCACATAGAATAGCTGCGCCCCTGAGTCAGGACCTTCACTTCTTCCACGTCATTGTGAGCGGTCCGAAACCGCAGCGTGATCTTCTCATTCACCTTGGGTTCTGCCGGAATTACATAATCCTGGGTACCGTCACAAAACAGTGCTTCTCTGTTCATAATCCAAGCCTCCTTCTGCTAGTCGAAACGTAATCCGGCAAAAACAGCATGAAGAGCGGATGACTTTATGCCTCCGCTCCATTACTCTCGAACAGTGCTTCGAATTCGCTTCTTGTTATTTTTTCCTTCTCAAGCAGCAGCTGCGCGCATGCGTCGAGTACAGAGTGATGTTCTCTGATGATCGCCCGCGCTTTCAGATAGCACTCGTCGATGATCCGTTTTACTTCCTCATCGATCGTGCCCGCCACTTTTTCGCCGTATCCTCTCGATGTATGACCGAAATCACGTCCGATGAATACCTCGTCGCTGTCATTGTCATAGTTGATCAGACCCAGGCGCTCGGACATACCGAACTTTGTGATCATGGACTTGGCGATGGCTGTTGCCTGTTTGATATCCTGTGATGCCCCGGTAGTGATATCGTCGAAGATCTCCTCCTCAGCGACACGTCCGCCCAGAGATACCGTGATCTCCTGGAGCATCTGTCCCTTTGTATTATATATCTCATCTTTCTCCGGAAGCGGCATCGTGTATCCGCCTGCTCCTCCGGTAGGGATGATGGACACGCTGTAGACCGGTCCCACATCGGGAAGTACATGGAACAGGATCGCATGCCCCGCCTCATGGTAAGCTGTGATCCGGCGTTCTTTCTCCGACACGATCCGGCTCTTCTTCTCCGGACCGATCCCCACTTTGACAAATGCATGCCTGATATCAGACTGTGTCAGGAACGCACGGTTATCCTTCGCCGCAATGATAGCCGCCTCATTTAAGAGGTTCTCAAGATCCGCTCCCGTAAATCCGGATGTCGTCTGTGCGATCTGCCTGAGATCCACATCCTCCGCCAGAGGCTTGTTCTTTGCATGTACTTTTAAGATTTCCTCTCTTCCGCCCACATCCGGACGTCCCACGATGACATTGCGGTCAAACCTGCCCGGTCTGAGGATCGCGGGATCAAGGATATCCTTCCGGTTGGTCGCCGCCATCACGATGATCCCTTCATTTACTCCGAAACCATCCATCTCGACAAGGAGCTGGTTCAGCGTCTGTTCTCTCTCGTCATGTCCGCCGCCCAGACCGCTCCCGCGCCGTCTCGCTACAGCGTCGATCTCATCGATGAACACGATGCAGGGAGCATTCTTCTTCGCATCCTGGAACAGGTCGCGCACACGGGATGCGCCCACACCGACGAACATCTCCACAAAATCAGATCCGGAGATGCTGAAGAACGGAACTCCCGCCTCTCCTGCCACCGCCTTGGCGAGCAGGGTCTTACCGGTTCCCGGAGGTCCCTCGAGCAGCACGCCCTTCGGGATCCTTGCTCCGACCTGGATATATTTCTTAGGTGCTTTCAGGAAATCAACGATCTCCTCCAGCGCCTCCTTCTCCTCTTTGAGTCCCGCCACGTCTGCGAACGTGACTTTGATCTCATTCTGAGTGGTCATCCTGGCACGGCTCTTTCCAAAGTTCATCGCTTTCGCATTGGCTCCGCCGTTCTGCCGGTTCATAAGGAAAAAGAGGAGCATCACGCCGCACAGCGTGATCAACAGGGGGATCGCGATCGTTGTGAGCATGGACTCCCTCGGAACGTCCGACATCCCGTAATCAATATCGTTTTCCTGGAGAAGGATCTCCACCTTCTCCACATCGGAAACATTGACGGTCCTTGCCGCGTCCTCACCCTTGAGCGTCACTGTCACCGTTCCTGTCGGGACCGCGCTGTTCTGGTTGATATACGCCTCTGTCACATTCCCTTCTTCCACTTCTTTGACAAAACTCGTATAGCTCATCTCCTGCTGGTGGATCTGGAGCTGGTTTGCCATCCAGAGCGCAGCCACCACGATCACGATGAACATCAGGATCGTCGGTCCGCTGGCGCCTCTGTATTTTCTGTTATTATCCAAAGCTGTCTACTCCTTCCTACTCCACGCCTTCCACAATTCCGATATATGGAAGGTTTCTATATTTCTGGGCATAGTCAAGCCCATACCCGACCACGAACTCGTCGGGGATCTCAAATCCTGTATAATCTACCTTCACGTCCTTCACCCTGCGGTCCGGCTTGTCGAGCAGCGTACACAGACGGATGCTCGCCGGATGTCTGCGGTGGAGTACATCCATGAGATAGTACAGTGTATTTCCTGAGTCAATGATGTCCTCTACGATAAGGACTTCCTTATTTTCGATAGATTCGTCAAGGTCCTTGGCGATGCGGACGACTCCGCTGGACTTCGTCCCGTCCCCGTAGCTTCCCACGCACATAAAGTCCATGGATACCGGCACCGTGATCCGCTTTGCGAGCTCGCACATAAAAAATACACCGCCCTTTAAAACGCAGATCAGGTGGATCTGTTTTCCTTCATACTCTTTGCTTATCTGTTCTCCAAGTTCTCTGATCCTCTTGTCAACTTCCTCTTCCGGGATCAATACTCTGATCGTCTCTGACATATTCTCTGTCCTCCGTTATCTTTATCATAAGAATCCTTTTCGTCCGGCTTCCGATCTGATACGCTCTGCTCATCCGCATTCCCGGAATCCATACGATGTGGTCTCCGTCTGCGATCAGAAGCTTCCTGTCCCGCTCCTGCCGCGGGACCTTTTCATTGATGAAATAGGACTTCAGCTTCTGCCTGCCGCCCTCCCCGTCAACAGTGAAATAGTCGCCGGGGCGCCTGCCCCTCGCAGAAAGACTGTATTTTATTATATCATAGTCAAAGCATTTCGTGTAGCTTTTTTGCGGGAACTCTTTCGCAAAGGAGGCCTCCCCGGCATCAAGGATGGTGCATTCTATGGTCTGTCCCGTTCCCGGGAAATATGTCACGCCCGGGATATTCAGGACCGCCTCCGCATCCTTCACGCCGTTCTTCCCCGGCCTGGCAGCCCTCTCCAGCGTCACTCCCGCATAAGTCCTCACCGCTCTCACCCGGTAGGGGAGATCTGTCTGCTTCCCTACCTGTTTTCCAAAGAGTGCGATCGTATCCGTGACATGGACCGCCTCAATATCCTTCTCCTCTCCGGCCGCCTCGCAGATGCATCTGTGGACGAGTGCTTTTGCGACCACCGGATCCAGTTCTTTGATCCCTTCGCTGATATTCACGATCTTCCCGGTCCCCTCATCCTGTCCGGCGCCTGCGGAGTTCTCTTCTTTCCCTCCGTATGACACACATTCCGCCTGCGCCCGGTCCGTCTCTTTCTTTATATAGTCCCAGATCTCCTGTGCCTGCAGCGACAGGTCGTTCAAGTGCTGCACGGCGCCTGCATTGACCTGCTCCGCCATTGCCGGAAGGATATTGTGCCGGATCCGGTTCCTGGTGTAGACGTCCTCCTCATTGGTGGCGTCCGTACAGAAGGCGATCCCTGCCTCCGCTGCCCACTCCTCGATCTCCGCTCTGGAAAGGCAGAGCATCGGGCGGATCCACTTTCCCCTCACCGGGCGGATCCCGCAGAGTCCCCGGATGCCGGTCCCCCTGGCGATGTTGAGGAGTACGGTCTCCGCATTATCATCCCTGTGGTGGGCTGTGGCGATCTTCGTCCCGCCGTTCTCACGGCACATGATCTCGAATGCTTCCCGCCGGATCATGCGCCCCGCCTCCTCAGTAGATTGTTTCCTTTTTCTGGCAATTGATTCCACATTTTCCCGAAAGATCCTGCAGGGCACTCCCAGACGCTCACACAGGCGGATGACATACGCCTCGTCCTCATCGGCTGCCCCGCCCCTAAGCCCATGGTTCACATGGCAGACAGTCACGCGGAATCCCAGCCGTTTACTCAGGCTGCAGAGCATAAAAAGCAGGCATACCGAGTCCGCACCGCCCGATACACCTGTGACAACCGTGTCATCCTTTCCGACCATTTCATATTTTTCAACAAACTCTTCCACTTTTTTTTCTGTTCTGTTCATCATATGTAAACTATACCTGATTTGATGCAGAAGTTCAACATTCCCATATCCCGATCGCCAGCACCGTCATATCATCCTCCGGTTCCTTCCCAGTCCAGTTGAGCACCTGCTCCAGTACATGATGCGCCATCTCCTTCGGGTTGCTGATCGCGCTCCCCTGGATGATCGTCTCCAGAAGGATATCCTGCTCCCCCACCGGAAGGGCATCCAGCACACCGTCCGTCACCATGATGACAAAATCCCCGTCACATAATTTTCTTTTCACCGAATCGATCTCGATGGAATTCATCACACCGATGGGCAGACTGGTGGAACTTAAATGCTCCACATAATCCTTCCTCCGGATAAACGTGGAGGACGCCCCCGCCTTGATGAACTCACACTCCCCGGAATACAGGTCGAACACGCTCATATCCACCGTAGAATAATGGATCTCTTCCCTCCCCATGACCAGCGTCGTGTTGATCATCTGGATAGCCGTTTTCTCCGGAAACCCTGCATCGATAAGTTCCTCCAGAAGTTCTATGACAAGGGTGCTCTCACGGCACGCTTCCTCCCCGGAGCCCATCCCGTCGGAAAGCGCCACTCCCCGCCTGCCTCCCGGCATCTCCATCATCGTAAAGTTGTCCCCGGATATCCTGCTGCAGCCCTTGCCGATCCTTGCCGCGCCCTGCATCGTGTAGTACGCAGGTCCCTCCCGGCAGATGACTGTCATATATCTCTGTCCCAGCACCTGGGCGCTGTCGCTCTGGGCAATGAGCTTTCTCCCCGCCGCCGCGGAGATGTCCTGGACCAGGTCCTTTATATTGACCTTCTCCTTCTGCATGGACCGGGCTGTGACATGGACCTCATATTTTCCTTCCCGGTTCATGAAAAACTGGGTGTAGAGCACCCTCACTCCTCTTTTCCTCAGCGCTGCCATGATCCGCTTCTCCAGCCGCTCGTCCGTGAATATGCTCTCCTCCAGCTCTTTGGCTGTATTCCGTATCATATCCGCGAACGTATCCATCTGGATCGCGCACCCCTCCCGGCTCCGGGCGATCCGGTTTGTCCAGATCATATTCTGTCTCGCATCATGAAATCCTTCCAGCATTTCCCTGAGGAACCAGGGCGCCATGATGCATCTCTGCATCAGTTTCCGCTTTGTCTCCGTGTTCAGCTCGTTCCCATAGTGATCCACTGCCGAGAGGACCTCGTATCCAATCTGATATGTATGTACAAAATTTTCACCCCAGCACCAGCCGCATTTCTCACATTTCCCGCATACATTCTCCCGCACTCTGTCGAACATCCCGTCGATCTCTTCTCCGGATAGAGACTGTTTCTTCTCCTCCAGCCCCAGAAACGTGTGCGAGAGCTGTTTCAGTGAATGGGCAAACTTCTCGATCTGCTCCACATAAGGGCTGCTGTGCAGAGCCTGTCCGTCATTCATTTTCATTCATACTCCCTTCCTACGGTTCCTTCCCACCAGGGAAAGATAAAACTCCGGGAGAATTTCTCCCGGAGTCTCTTTTGTATGATATTCTGTTCTGTCTCCCGCCTGTCTGTCAAGGCTGTCGTCTATTTTACCGGCTTGAAGATGATCTCGTCCGGATCCACCAGACCGAGCTTGTCTTCCGCCGTCTCTTTGACATATTCGTCTGTCTTCACATATTCTTCGTAGTCTTTAACTTCTTCCGACCGCTGCTTCTGCTCTTCGATCTGTTCTGTCAGTTCTTTTTCCTGTTCCTTGTAACTGTCATTTTTCGCCTGGAGCGTGACTGAATTCACCGTCAGAACACCGCAAAGAAGAAGGAGCACCATACTGATCATCATCACGCTGCGCCTGTGGCTCTGGCGGCGTCTCCTGCGTCCGGACGGCTGCCGGTTTACGCCTGCACTTTTCCTGTTATTCATCCAATTCCACCCATCTTATCAATTATCTGTTTACGTCCCTCAGTTAAAGATATTCTATCTTTTTTCCGCAGACTTTTCAAGGTTTTTCTTGGATTTTACAAAAAAATCCCCCGCCAGTTTCCGCACCAGCAAAACCAGAAAATATGCCGCGAAAATACCGCTCAGGATTCCCAGCACAAAATACCATCTTATACTTCCATATGTTGTGATATACATACAGTAAAACAGGTATCCGCTCGCCCCTGTCCAGAAGAGGATATCCTCCGCTCCGACCGCCGCACTGCTGTGCGGCAGGATCTTCCGTATACACCCGAGTATCCGGTAGGCAAAGAAAACCGTCATACCCGAAAGCCCCGCGTAGAGAAAGACCGCCGCCTCTGTTCCGATCCCCGGCATCTGACTCCTCCCTACCGGAACAGCCTGGAGAAGAAATTCTCCCCCTGTTTTCCGGTCTGAGCCGTGCTGCTGGAATAAGCGATGCTGTCAATATTGCCGGACAGGTCCACCTCGCCCTTCTCCACACTCAGTCTGTTAACGTGAAGATCGGTCCCTTTTACCATGAGCATCCCCTGCTCTGTCTCGAGCAGGATCTCATTGAGGTCAAACGAAAGGACATCCAGCACTCCTGTCACCATACTCGTTTTTCTGTTATTGACCACAAGCTTGTGTGCCTTCGCGATCCGCTGCTCTTCCATACGCGTCCCCCTTCTCTCTGCATTTCCCAGTTTCCGCGGAACATCCCTCCCCGGATCTTCCGGGAAACTCTTCTATATACTATGAAGGGTTGTACGCATCTATGACTATAAATATTTAAACAGTTCTTTTGCTTCTTCTTTTTTTGTCGTATCCTGCAGCGCGAGCACTTCCACTTTTACTGTTCTGGTCCCGAACTGGATCTCGATGATATCCCCCGGTTTTACTTTCACCGAAGCCTTCGCCGCCTTCCCGTTCACCATAACGCGCCCCGCGTCGCATGCCTCGTTGGCGACCGTCCTTCTCTTGATCAGTCTGGACACTTTCAGGAATTTATCCAGTCTCATATCTTCCCCTTTCCCGTCCGCAGCGCTGTGCAGCCGCAGACGTAAAAGCATTCACGAAGGCTCCGCTGTGACGTACCCCCGCAAACACATCTGCCGAATCACAAAAGGCACTTACAATGTATGTCTGCATTGTAAGTGCCCGTCTTACATATTCACATCTATCGTCTATGAACGAAATCTCAAACTAGTTGATAGCATCCTTTAAAGCTTTTCCTGCTTTGAACTTCGGAGCTTTGCATGCTGCGATCTTCATTGTCTTTCCTGTCTGAGGATTTCTTCCCTCTCTTGCAGCTCTCTCGCTCACTTCAAATGTACCGAATCCAACAAGCTGAACCTTGTCTCCGGCTTTCAGCTGCTCTGTGACAACATCAACAAAAGCTTTCAGAGCTTTTTCCGCATCTTTCTTAGAAATTTCTGCCTGCTCAGCTACTGCTGCTACTAATTCTGTTTTGTTCATGGATAATTTCCTCCTCTTAATTGTATCGGCATACAATTTATTTCTTGTTTTTCAAAGGCGCCCATTTTCCTGCGTCCACATGGTTCCGCCCTTATGTATTGTTATAACGGTTTCACAGGGGTTTGTCAAGCAGTTTCCCGCTTTTTCTGCGTTCTCAGACTGTTACATTTGCTTCCGAAGATCCATGGAAAATACGCTCTCCAGAAATGCTTCTTTCTCTTCCGTCTGCCTTACCGCTGTCTGCAGTTTCTCCACGCTCTTTTCCGGCAGCCATGCCTTATTGGAACGGGCGTAGCTGCTCGCTGTCTTCCAGAACTTTTCCGGGTAAGCCAGGATGAGGCCGATATACTCTCTCTCCAGCGCTGCCATATGTCTGTTTTCTTCATATGCCCCGAGTATCTCTTCGCCAAGTTTTTGTTTCCAATGACACTTTTCCATGACTTTCCGTAAGAAATAACACATATCTGATGCCTGTATGTCTATCCTGGCATGTTCAAAATTCGTTACAGCTGAGCCCTGGGGGAGCATGATCAGGTTATGGTAATTATAATCGCCATGCACCATACATTTCTCCCGCCTGCTCTGCCGAAACAGCTCAGAACACCCGGATGCTTCCATGCGCCGTGTCACACGCTCCGCGATCGCATACATTTTTTCAAAACTCTCCAGATAGAGATATTCAAACTCATTTTTCGCGACTCTGCCCCGGATAAACGAACGGACCTTCTTCATCTCCCTGTTATGCCGCAGCATTTCCTCCAACGGAGTCCGCTCCGCAGCCGGACAGTTTATCCCCTCACTCCCCGCCGACGGATTCCAATGAAGTTTTCTATGCAGTCCCGCCAGCGTCTCTGCCGCGCCCACGATCTCAGACTCTCTTTTCATGTCACACTCTCTGCCCGAGAACCATTTCTTGAGCATATATTTCCTGCCCTCGCGGGAAGAAACGACCAGGGAGCCTTCCCTGGAAAATACCGGCGTATCGACCTGCAGATCCCCTTCCGTCTCCAGCCGGCTCAGGATGATATACATAATGGCAGCGCGCTTTTCTGAGACCCTCGTCTCTTTGAGGATCATCGCGCCCTCACTTGTATCGCAAAAAAACGCACCCCTTATCTTTCGGGTGCCTTTTACCTCCATATCATACTGTTCCAATACTTCCAGTTCATACTCTCTCATGGCTGCCCCCTGTCTCTGCGAAAAGGGAACGGACGCCCTCATCCGCCCCGCTGCTTTCCCGTGAACGCAGCCTTCTGTAAAGCTGCGTTCATGTTCTTTCTAATGTATGACAGGGACAGCCCGAGTATGCTATAAACCAAGCTTTTCTTTTACATATCCGCACAAGATCTCTTTCGTGTTGCGCGACGGGTCGTCGATCACGTATTCCAGCAGTTCGCTCAGCATACTGCCGATCTCGCGCCCCGGTTTCATCCCGAGCGCCATCAGTTCTCTTCCGCCCACCGCGAGCTGGCGCAGGGTCACGCACTCTCCGTTCTGCAGGACTTCTCTGTAGATCCGGCGCATCTCTATGATATTCTCGATCTTTTTTCTTCTTTTATATGGACTCTGCGCTTTTACATCCGCCATCCTCACCGCAAGATAATACGGGAACAGCTCCACGCCGATCCGGTTCATCGCTCTCCGCACGTTCTGCGGGGTGGCTTCGATCCGGTAATCATGATAGCAGACCAGTCTTGTGACAGTCTTTATGGTATCGTTGTCAAACTTCAGCCTGCGCATGATCTTTCTGGCGATCTCCTCACTGACCAGGGCATGCCCTTTGAAATGGTCGCGCCCGTCCTCATCTGTCGTCTTCATCGCCGGTTTTCCCATATCGTGGAACAGAATGGTCAGTCGCAGGATCTTGTCCCGCTTAATGTTTTTCAGTGCATGGAGCGTGTGGTCCGCCACATCATATTTGTGGTGGGGCGTGTTCTGCGTGACGCCGACCATGGCGTCCCACTCCGGCAGGATAACCTTCGTGATCCCGAGCATGTACGCATCCTGGATCCGCTCCGGATGTGCTGATATAAGAAGCTTTACCAGCTCAGTCCGTATCCTCTCCGCGCTGATATTCTTCAACGTGGGCGCCAGCTTTTTCACCGCCGCAGCCGTGTTCTTCTCGATCGGGAAATTAAGCTGCGCCGAGAAGCGGACTGCCCGGAGGATACGGAGCGCATCTTCCGAAAAACGCTCTTCCGGGTCTCCCACACAGCGGATCCTGTGCCGGTTCAGGTCCTTCATCCCGCCGAACACGTCAACCAGCCGGACTTCATCATTGTATGCCATCGCATTGATGGTAAAGTCCCGGCGTCTTAAGTCTTCCTCCAGACGGTTCGTGAAGCGCACCTCCTTCGGGTGCCGGCTGTCTTCATACGCCCCGTCGACGCGGTATGTCGTCACCTCAAAGCTGTCCTTCCCCAGGAGTACCGTGACCGTGCCGTGTTCGATCCCGGTATCCACTGTCTTCCGGAACAGCTTCTTTATCTCCTCCGGCTTCGCCGACGTGGTGATGTCCCAGTCCTCCGGCCGCCGCGCAAGGATCGAGTCCCGGACACAGCCGCCTACCGCGAAAGCCTCATAGCCATGGAGCTGCAGGTTATTGATGATCATCAATACCTTCCTTGGCAGTTCTATCTTCATGTAACATTTCCCCTTCTCTTCTTTGACAGGTAAATATTATAACCTGTCTCTCCTGTCTCCTCAACCATTTTAGCGCAGATTCCAGCCTTTTGTCATCATAAAATACAAATGTGTCGTCCAGGATCACCGGCATGGGTTCCTCCTGGAGGAGTTCCGCCGCTGCCATTCGTATCGAAAAGTAGATCTGTTCCAGGGTACCCCTGCTGAGCTGTTCCGCCCTGACACGCCGTTCCCCGTCCCAGACTGCGATCTCGAGGCGTTCGTCCGCCTCGATCCCCCGGTATTTTCCTTCGGTGAGTTCAGCAAATATCTCAGAGGCGCGCCGGTTCAGAAAATTGGATGTCTGCTGCCCCAGCTTCCCGGCGGCAGACCGGATCTTTTCCTCTGCGAGCAGGATCGCCGCTCTCCTCCTCAGCAGACTCTTCTCCCTGTCGCTCTGGAGGAATTCTTCTTCCTCCTCCCTGAGGTTCTCCAGACGGATCTTCTTCTCTTTCCACTCCGCCCGTATCCTCGTAAGTTCCCAGCGAAGCTGTTCCCGCTGCTTCCGGTACATTTCCAGACGCGGCTCCCGCTCCTCTGCTTCCCCGGTATCAGAAACTCTTTCTTCTGCCCCCGCCGCATTTCCACTCTTTCTCCTCAGTCCGGCTGTCAGCAGGACTGCTCCGGCGAGGAGCACCAGCACAGAAAGGATGCGGACCACCAGAGGGACCACACTCCCGGAACCCAGCCCCGGTCCCGGCACGAACTGTGCTCCCAGGAGCCCGAGGATCCCGATCAGCAGGCAGATCACTCCCGGCAGAAAATTTTTCCGCGACGGAATATCCCCCGCCTGTTTTCCCGCGTTCCTGCCTGACGCATTTCTTCCCGGCACATTCCTGCCTGACACGTATCCGTTCTTTCTTCGTGCCTGTTCGGCTATCCTGCGCTCCTCATCCTGTTCTGCCGCCTCACGCTTTTCCGCCTTCTCTGCAGCGGAACGCTTTTCTTCAAACTCGCTTTTGAGCTTCTCCATATCCCGCTCCAGGTATATGCACTCCTGAGCCAGGCTTCGCCGTTTCTCTTCCTGTTTCTGCTGTTCCGCTTTCAGGTCCCGCTCCACTTCCCTGCGCCTCTCCTTCAGATCCGAGAGCGCGCCGTTCAGATCGATCTCTCCGCCGCCGGTCTCATAATAGTTCGCCGCATAATTCTTCAGCGTTTCAGACAGTTCCTGTCCCGGTCTCGCCATGAGCTGTCCCACAGATACTGTGCTGTCAAACTCTGACGGAGTGATCCCGCCCAGCAGCATATCCAGATCCCCATCCTCCACAGACAGTTCTTCCCCGTCATCCTCGCAGATGAGGGAGGCATGTTTTGAGATCCGGTCGAAACTCCGCTCCAGCCGGAAGTTTCTCCCGCCGCACTCAAATCGCATCACGCCCGCATAATAGTTCGGATTCTCCCAGGGCTCAAACCTGCTGAACGCATCCTTTCCCGCGGCACGTCCCCTGCCCCGCTCCATCCCGAAGAACATAGCCCGGATGAAAGCGTGGAGTGTTGACTTCCCAAACTCATTTTCCCCGTAAATGACCTGTATGCCGTTCTGTATATAAAAATGCTGTTCTGAAAATTTCCCGAAATTCTTCAGGTACAATTCTCTGATCCTCATATCAGCCCCCCTTATTCCCGACTCACTTTATGATCCAGAAGGACTTCCAATCCCTCGCTGAGCGCCTGCTCCTCCAGGCTGTCCGCCGCCACGTCTCCCGATCCTGCGCTGTCAAATTCTTCAATAAACCTTCCGATCAGATTCCCGGAGTTCTCTCTTGCCAGGCGTTCAAGGTCGTACTTCCTGCGGGTCTCATCCACGATCTCCAGTATATTCCCCACATCGTCCATCCTCCCGCAGTCCAGAGACACATCCGCTCCCCGGATTCCAACCAGGACGATCTTGAAAATATTTTTATTATCATATTTATCTTTCAGTTTACCCACTTTCTTTCGGACACTTCCTGCCGTATCCGATTCATCCACCCGGACCTTCAGATGGATATACTCCCTCTCGGCAAACGGGACCCACTTTGTCCTCACTCCGCGGTCTGTGATCTCCCCCTGCACGAATCCGTGAGGTCCGACATCGTTCTGGTCGACCGGCTCCAGCGCGCCCGCATAGATGATCCGGTCTTGCTCCAGCACCTGCGGTTTATGGATATGCCCCAGCGCGATATAGTCGAACCCGCTCTTCGCCAGCGCTTTCCGGTCGATCGGGATATGTTTCTCATCGCCGCCGTGGGCGAGGAGGACCTCATACTTCTGCCTCCCCCCGGCGCCGCATCGGTCATAGAGAGGTTCCCGGATCTCCCTGCTGTGATAGCTGAGCCCATAGACACTGGTCTGAAACTCCGGGAATTCCACACAGTTCATCCTGCTCTCAAAGAGGGGCTGCACATTCTCCGCCCACTGGAATGTGCGGTAATGGGAATCCTTCCTTATATAGTCGTGGTTACCGGCGATCAGGACAACCTGCGTATGCGTCAGTTCGGAAAAGAGGTAGTTAACTTCTTTTAATTCTCGCAGCAGCGGCTGCCTGTGGAACAGGTCACCGGCGATCAGGAGAAGGTCTGTCTGCTCCTTCTCACATACCTTCAGAACACGTTCCAGCGTCTCCCACAGTTCTCCCGCTCTCTCTTCACTGTATGCTTTTCCCGCATCCGGCTCTGCCCCAAGATGCACGTCCGCTATATGGATAAATCTCATCCTGTCTCCCCTTTCCGTATCCCCTGCACGTCAGCCCGCTCACCGGGCTTATCGCGCAAAAGGGCGCGGCACTTTCGCTGCCTCGCCCTCCTGTTTTAGATATGATCGTTTCTTGATATGACCTGCCTTCCATCTGCTGCCTGCAGCTTGATGTCAGCTCCTGTTTAGAGTTCGCAGTTGTTCACCGTTCTCGGGAACGGGATCACGTCGCGGATGTTGGACATTCCGGTCAGGTACATCACGCACCTCTCAAAACCAAGTCCGAATCCCGCATGTCTTGTAGAACCGTATTTTCTCAGATCAAGATAGAAGCTGTAATCCTCCTCTTTGAGCCCCAGTTCTTTCATCCGGTTCAGAAGTTTGTCATAGTCATCCTCTCTCTGGCTTCCGCCGATGATCTCACCGATCCCCGGCACAAGACAGTCAACTGCTGCCACGGTCTTCCCGTCATCGTTCTGTTTCATATAGAACGCCTTGATCTCCTTCGGATAATCAGTCACAAACACCGGTCTCTTGTAAACCTGTTCTGTCAGATAGCGCTCATGCTCTGTCTGAAGATCGCATCCCCAGGAAACTTTATACTCAAACTTATCGTTGTTCTTGGAGAGGATGTCAACAGCCTCTGTATATGTCACTCTCGCGAAGTCTGAATTCACCACATTGTGGAGTCTGTCCAGAAGCCCCTTGTCCACGAAGGAATTGAAGAAGTCCATCTCCTCCGGCGCGTTCTCAAGCACATATCTGATGACGTATTTCAGCATCGCCTCTGCCAGTTCCATGTTGTCATCCAGATCCGCAAACGCGATCTCCG
>DWXK01000079.1 GCA_019119205.1 Candidatus Mediterraneibacter intestinavium | reverse complement strand
CCATAAGGCGGATACACAACCTAGCGGCTTATACAGGTATAGCCTGAGGCTTCCCAACCAGCCAAACCATAAATCACCACCGAATGGACAGACAGACTTTCTAAGAGGTTTCTCCGGCGTAAGGCCGGGTCCCAAGGAGGAATCGTCAATCGCCCTGCCTCAGTGATTATACCTCATGATCAGACTTGGTGCATCATGGAAGCCACAGACACGGTAAGGAAACAATAACTTCTGATGGAGAGAGAATCCCTCCTTCAGTTATTCATTTAGACTTTGCAACTATTAACCCGTAGTCATTATTGACTACACCATTATTATACTAGGAGGAGACAAAATGCCAAAAGTAGGAATTGTCATGGGAAGTGACTCAGACCTTAAAGTGATGAGCAAAGCTGCTTCCATGCTTGAAAAATTTGGAATCGATTACGAGATGACCATCATCTCTGCGCACCGTATGCCGGATGTGTTTTTTGACTGGGCAAAATCTGCGGAAGGAAGAGGGATCAAGGTGATCATCGCAGGAGCAGGCATGGCTGCACACCTTCCGGGAATGTGCGCTGCGTTGTTCCCCATGCCGGTCATCGGTGTTCCCATGTCCGGGAAAAATCTGGACGGACAGGACGCACTTTATTCGATCGTTCAGATGCCGCCGGGAATCCCGGTCGCTACGGTTGCTATTGACGGAGGGATGAACGCGGCGATCCTCGCGGCGAAGATCCTCGCAGTTTCTGATGAAGAACTCCTGAAGAAACTCAAGGACTATTCTGCAGAGATGAAAGACACTGTACAGGCAAAGGCTGACAGGCTCAAAGAAGTGGGATATGAGGAATACCTGAAATAGAGAGAGCCGAATGGTAACCTCGAAATAGCAGGACTTGGACGTCCGATATAGAAAAGGAGAGACGGTATGGATTATAAGAAGGCAGGCGTTGACATAGAAGCCGGCTACAGATCAGTAGAACTTATGAAAGAGCATGTGAAGAAGACCATGCGCGAGGAGGTCCTGGGAGGACTGGGTGGATTCTCCGGAGCATTCTCCCTCTCAAAGATCAAGGAGATGGAAGAGCCGGTCCTGCTGTCCGGAACAGACGGATGCGGGACAAAGGTGAAGATCGCCATGATCCTGGACAAACATGACACCATCGGCATCGACGCAGTGGCAATGTGCGTGAACGATATTGCCTGCGCGGGCGGAGAACCGCTGTTTTTCCTGGATTACATCGCGTGCGGGAAAAATGAGCCGGAGAAGATCGCTGATATCGTCAAGGGTGTGGCAGAAGGCTGCCTTCAGTCGGGAGCTGCGCTGATCGGTGGTGAGACGGCAGAGCATCCGGGCCTGATGAAGCCGGACGAGTATGACGTTGCCGGGTTTGCGGTAGGTGTCTGTGACAGGAAAGACATGATCACCGGAGACGACTTAAAAGACGGGGATGTACTGATCGGAATGGCGTCCTCGGGAATCCACAGCAACGGATTCTCCCTGGTAAGACAGGTGTTCAATATGAAGAGAGAGGCGCTGGATACATATTACGACAGCCTTGGAACCACTCTCGGCGAGGCACTGCTGGCTCCCACGAAGATCTATGTGAAGGCGCTCAAGAGCATCAAAGACGCAGGCGTGAAGATCAAAGCATGCAGCCACATCACGGGAGGCGGCTTCTACGAAAATGTTCCCCGTATGCTCAAAGAGGGAACTCATGCCGTGATCAAAAAAGACAGTTATCCGATCCCACCGGTATTTCAGATGCTCTCCAATGACGGTGACGTGGAAGAACATATGATGTACAATACTTTCAACATGGGGCTGGGTATGGTGCTCGCTGTGGAGAAGGATGATGTGGAGCGTACAATGGACGCGATCCGTGCTGCCGGCGAAGATCCGTATGTTGTCGGACATATCGAGGCAGGAGAAAAAGGAGTAACCTTATGTTAAAGATAGTGGTGATGGTCTCCGGGGGAGGGACAAACCTCCAGGCGATCATTGACGGAGTAAAAGACGGGAAGATCACGAACACAGAGATCGCGGGCGTGATCAGCAATAACCGGAATGCCTACGCGCTGAAGAGAGCGGAGGAGAATAAGATCCCAGGTCTGTGCATCTCTCCGAAAGACTATGAGTCCCGGGAGATCTTCAATGAGAAACTTCTGGAAGCGGTGGATGGCTTCGCTCCGGACCTGATCGTGCTTGCAGGATTTCTGGTGGTGATCCCGCCGGAGATGACCGCAAAGTACAAAAACCGGATGATCAATATCCATCCTTCCCTGATCCCCTCTTTCTGCGGGAAAGGGTTCTACGGGCTGAAGGTCCACGAGGCTGCCCTGGAACGCGGGGTGAAGGTGGTCGGCGCCACGGTGCATTTTGTGGACGAGGGTACAGATACCGGTCCGATCATCCTGCAGAAGGCAGTGGAAGTACAGCAGGGAGATACTCCGGAAGTGCTCCAGAGGCGGGTGATGGAACAGGCGGAGTGGATCATCCTTCCGAGAGCCATCGACCTGATCGCCAATGGGAAAGTCCGGGTGGAAGACCACAGGACCTGGATAGAAGAATAGACTGCCGTGCGCCGCACAGAGCTGTTGAAGAGATGGAAGACAGCATGGCAGCCGCGGGGCGCCGGAATAGATAGCGCATGGACAAGTGCAGGGGGTGCGTCTGTGGATATCACAGATGCGCCTTTCTGATTTTTTGGAGGGGCGGGCGCTCTTTCGGAAAAGGCAGGTATATATAAAGAAGCGAAAAAGAAACAAAAAGACAGAGCAGGGACCACAGAGTATGGTTGAAGAAGAAAAGGAGGCTGTTATGAAAGTACTGATTGTTGGAAGCGGCGGAAGAGAGCATGCCATCGCGGCGAGTGTGGCGAAGAGCCCCAGGGCGGATAAGATCTACTGCGCGCCCGGAAACGCGGGGATCGCGGAGTATGCGGAATGTGTGGACATCGGAGCCATGGAGTTTGAAAAACTGGCGGCGTTCGCGAAGGAGAAGGAAATCGATCTCTGCATCGTAGGAATGGACGATCCGCTGGTAGGCGGGCTTGTGGACGTCCTGGAGGAAGCCGGGGTGCGCACCTTCGGACCGAGGAAGAACGCGGCGATCCTGGAGGGATCCAAAGCATTCTCAAAAGATCTGATGAAAAAGTACAATATCCCCACAGCGGCATATGAGAATTTCACAGATCCGGACAAAGCTCTTGCATATCTTGAGACGGCGAAGTTCCCCATCGTACTGAAAGCGGACGGTCTGGCGCTTGGAAAAGGCGTGCTGATCTGCCAGGATCTGGAAGAAGCGAAGGAAGGCGTCAGGACTATCATGCTGGACAAGAAGTTCGGGACAGCCGGAAACGAGATGGTCATTGAGGAGTTCATGACAGGACGTGAAGTATCTGTCCTTTCCTTTGTGGACGGAAAGACCATCAAGACCATGACCAGCGCACAGGACCACAAGCGCGCGGGAGACGGGGATACCGGTCTGAACACGGGCGGAATGGGTACCTTTTCACCCAGTCCCTTCTACACGAAAGAAGTGGAAGAATTTTGCGAGAAGTATATCTATCAGCCGACTGTGGACGCCATGGCGGCGGAGGGACGTCCCTTCAAAGGCGTGATCTTTTTCGGGCTGATGCTGACGGAAGAAGGTCCTAAAGTGCTGGAGTACAATGCACGTTTTGGCGACCCGGAGGCACAGGTTGTCCTGCCCAGGATGAAGAACGACATCATCGACGTGGTGGAGGCGTGCATCGACGGGACTCTGGACCAGATCGACCTGCAGTTTGAGGACAACGCGGCGGTGTGCGTGGTGCTCGCATCCGACGGATATCCGGTGAAATATGAGAAAGGATTCCCGATCACAGGGCTGGACGAGTTCAAAAAGCATGAGGGATACTACTGCTTCCATGCAGGGACAAAATTCGACGGAGATCAGATCGTGACGAACGGCGGGCGCGTGCTGGGCGTGACTGCGAAGGGAAAAGACCTGAAAGAAGCGAGAGCAAACGCATATGCAGCGACCGAGTGGGTGCAGTTTGACAACAAGTATATGAGACATGATATCGGAAAGGCGATCGACGAGGCATAGAAAAGCCCCGGTCAGAAAGGCGGAACGTGTGAAAGGATTATATTTTGACGGAGAAAAAGCGGTTTACAGAGAGGATCTTCCAAAACCTGTCTGCGGGGAGGGCGAGAGCCTGATCCGCATACTCATGGCTGCGATCTGCAATACGGACCGGGAAGTGCTCAAAGGCTACCGGCCGGATTTCCGGGGCGTCATGGGGCATGAGTTTGTCGGTGTGGTGGAAAGATCGGAGGATGAGAGCCTGATCGGGAAACGGGTCGTCGGAGAACTGAACGCCGGCTGCGGACACTGCCTGTACTGCCGGACCGGGAGGGAGAAACACTGTCCCGACCGGAAAGTGATCGGCATGGAAGGGAAGGACGGATGCTTTGCAGAGTATATGACACTGCAGACACATCTGATCCACAGAGTGCCGGAGGAACTGCCTGCAGAGAAAGCGATCTTTACAGAACCGCTCGCTGCGGCGTTTGAGATCACTTCCCAGGTGCATATCAGCCCGGACACAAAGGTGGCGGTGCTGGGAGACGGGCGTCTGAGCCTGATGATCACCCAGGTGCTGAACCTGACCGGAACGGATCTGACCGTGATCGGGAAGCATCCGGAGAAACTTGAGAAGTTCCGGACCTTTGCAAAGACGGGAACAGAGCAGACGGTGACAGAGGCAGGTGAGACCTTTGAGATCATTGTAGACGCCACCGGGGCGGAAGCAGGGCTTCAGCTCGCGAAGAGGCTGATCCGCCGGCAGGGAACGATCATCTTAAAGAGCACTTATGCCGGGAAGGCAAACGTGGATATGAGTTATTTTGTGGTCAATGAGATCACCATCAAGGGAAGCCGGTGCGGTCCTTTTGAACCGGCACTCAGAATGCTGGCGCAGAAGCGGATCACCCTGCCGGAGATCGAGCTGTTTGATCTGAAAGACCATGAAAAAGCATTTGCTTACCGGGGATTTAAAGCGGGATTTCGACTTTGAAAGATGAAAGGGAGAAAGATGGAGACACTAAGAGACGTAACACACATTGACAACGTAAAACTGAATGAAGACGGGACAGCAGTGGTGATCATCGATCAGACACAGCTCCCGGGCAAAACAGAGTATCTGACTCTCGGGACAGCGAAAGACCTCTATGACGCGATCTTCGAACTGAAGGTGAGAGGGGCGCCGGCGATCGGCATCTGCGCGGCGTATGGGATCTATGTCCTTGCGCGTCAGATCGAGACGGAGGATTACGACGCCTTTTATGCGCAGTTTAAAAAGGATAAGGACTATCTGGATTCGTCCAGACCGACCGCGGTGAACTTAAGCTGGGCGCTGAACCGGATGGAGAAGGTCGTCACCTCAAACAGCGGGAAGACTGTAGCGGAGATCAAGGACCTTCTGCTGGCGGAGAGTCGGGAGATCCAGGATGAAGATATGCGCATGTGCAGGGCAATCTCCGAGTACGGGCTGGCACTGCTCCACGACGGAGACGGGATCCTGACCCACTGCAATGCGGGTCCCCTTGCTACTTCCAGATACGGCACTGCGCTGGGACCGCTTTTCCTGGGAAAGGAAAGAGGGATGGAATTCCACGTGTTCGCTGATGAGACAAGACCTCTCCTGCAGGGGGCAAGGCTGACTTCCTACGAACTGCAGAAAGGCGGGATCGATGTCACTTTGATCTGTGACAATATGGCGAGCATCGTCATGAAAAACGGCTGGGTCCAGGCATGCCTGGTGGGATGCGACCGGATCGCGGCAAACGGAGACGCGGCGAACAAGATCGGGACCAGCGGCGTTGCGATACTCGCGAAATATTACGGGATCCCGTTCTATGTGCTGGGACCGACTTCCACGATCGACATGAACTGTCCGACAGGGGATGACATCAAGATCGAGCTCAGAGATCCGGATGAGATCAAGAAAAAATTCTATACAGAGCCTATGGCTCTGGAAGAGACAAAGTGCTACAATCCGGCATTCGACGTGACTGACCACAACCTGATCTCAGGGATCGTCACAGAATATGGAGTGGCGAGAGCACCTTATGTGGAGAGTCTCCGGGACATTTTTGCAAAAAAGGAAAACGGGGCGTTGCACAAGTAGAGAATAAGTGTTAAAATGTACGGTAATAAGTCGGATATTTAATATAAGCACGACTTATCAATACAAAGAAGGAGGAATTATAGTATGAAAAAGAAACTGTTAGCAGCATTTTTGTGCGTGGCAATGGTGTCTTCCATGATCATCGGCTGTGGAAGCAATTCGTCAGATACTTCATCAGACAGCGCGGCAGCCACAGATGAGGGAACAGACAGCGCGGCAGAAGAGAGTAACGATGCTCTGAATATCGCGATCGTATCCAGCCCGAACGGCGTGGATGACGGATCCTTCAACGAGGATAACTACAATGGTATCCTGGCATTTATCGAGGAGCATCCGGACGCACAGGTGACACCGATACGCGAGGAGACCGGAGTCCCGGCG
Organism: Candidatus Mediterraneibacter intestinavium; assembly: GCA_019119205.1. Taxonomy (GTDB): domain Bacteria; phylum Bacillota; class Clostridia; order Lachnospirales; family Lachnospiraceae; genus Mediterraneibacter; species Mediterraneibacter intestinavium. The sequence goes on along the minus strand of DWXK01000079.1, from coordinate 41,077 downwards.
ACTGTTGTGGAAAGGATCACAGAGATCGCAGGAAGCTATGACGTAGTGGTATGCCTTGGATTCCAGTGTGCGGGGATCGGTACGGTAGCACAGGACAACCCGGACGTGGACTTTATCCTTGTAGACAGCTATCCGACAGATGCTGAGGGAAATACAGTAGAACTTGATAATGTATACGCGATGCTGTTCGCAGAGCAGGAGAGCGGATTCTTCGCAGGTATGGCTGCAGCGCTTGAGACAACGACAAATAAGGTGGCGGTTGTGAACGGACAGCCGTTCCCGTCCAACGTAAACTATCAGTACGGCTTTGAGGCGGGCGTAAACTATGCGAACGCGAAGCTTGGGACAAGCGCTGAGGTAGTGGAACTTGCATCTTATGCAGGAACGTATAATGAAGAAAACATCGGCGGAAACTATACAGGAAACTTCTCAGATGAAGCAACAGGAAAAGTGATCGGTGAGTCTCTCATCAAAGAAGGATGCGATATCATCTTTGTTGCAGCGGGCGCATCAGGAAACGGTGTGTTCACAGCAGCAAAAGAAGCGGGAGACGTGAAAGTGATCGGATGCGATGTTGATCAGTACGACGACGGAGCAAACGGAGACTCCAACATCATGCTGACATCTGTGCTGAAATGCATGAGCATTAACGTTGAGAGACAGCTCAATGCGATCGTGGACGGTTCCTTCGCAGGACAGAACATCACATTGAAGGCTGATACAGACTCTACCGGATATGTAAAGGAAGAGGGAAGACAGCAGCTTTCAGAAGATACGATCGCAGCCATTGATGAAGCGTTTGAACTTGTCAAAGACGGAACGATCGTTCCTCCTTCAAGTGACAGCGACAGTACACCGGAGGACTTTCCAGGACTGGAGTAATGATCATTAAGTAACGCGGAATGGACAGTTCACTTATCAGGTGACACTGTCCATTTTCGCTTTCGTTATGGACCCGTCGGAATGAATGAGGAGAACAGGAGCTGCCAATGTCAGAAGAATATATTGTTGAAATGAGGCATATTACAAAAAGGTTTCCGGGCATTGTGGCAAACGATGATGTGAGTATACAGATCAAAAAAGGTGAGATCTACGCCCTTCTCGGTGAGAACGGAGCGGGAAAATCTACCCTGATGAGTATGCTCTTCGGAATGTATGAGCCTGACGAGGGGGAAATCTATGTAAAAGGGGAAAAAGTGCATATCACTTCCCCGAACTATGCGACAAAATTAAATATCGGAATGGTACATCAGCACTTCAAGCTGGTATCGAATTACACAATAGCAGAGAACATCATCATGGGAATGGAGCCGGTAAAAAAGGTGCTGGGCCTGTTCCCGGCGGTTGATATCAAAAAGGCAAACGAAGACATCAGGAAACTGTCGGAGGAGTTCGGGCTGGAAGTGGATCCGACCCAGGTCATTGAGAAAGTCAATGTCTCGATCCGGCAGAGGGTTGAGATCCTGAAGATGCTCTACCGGGAGGCGGAGATCCTGATCTTTGACGAACCTACTGCAGTGCTCACGCCCCAGGAGATCGAATTCCTTCTGCAGATCATCCGTAACCTGCGTGACAGCGGAAAGACCATCATCCTGATCACCCACAAGCTGGAAGAGATCAAACAGGTGGCGGACCGCTGCGCGATCCTGAACCGTGGGAAGATCGTGGATGTGCTGGATGTGAAGACTACGTCTACGAAGACCATGGCGAACCTGATGGTGGGAAGAGAAGTTTCCTTTACCGTGGACAAGTCTCCTGCGAAGTTCGGCGAGACTGTGCTCGATGTACAGAACATAACAGTCCATAATCAGGATCATTTCGAGGTCGTGAAAAATGTCTCCTTCCAGGTGCACAGAGGAGAGATCTTCGCGATCGCGGGAGTGTCCGGGAACGGGCAGATCGAACTGGCGGATGCCATTGCCGGGCTGATGGATATCTCCAGCGGAAAAGTCTTTTTAAACGGAGAGGACATCACCAGTGAGACGATCCGCAGGAGGACGGAGAAAGGGATCTCCTATATCCCGGAAGACCGCCAGGAGTTTGGCCTCGAACTTGATTTTACGCTGAAAGAAAACCTGGCGCTGAAGTCTTATTACAAAGAACCGTTTTCCAGCAAAAGCGGTGTGTTAAAACCCGATGAGTTCGAGAAATACGGGCAGCGGCTGATCGATGAGTACGATATCCGCAGCGGACAGGGGACAGTGACCCAGGTGCGTTCCATGAGCGGAGGAAACCAGCAGAAAGCGATCGTGGGAAGAGAGATCGAGCTCCAGTCCGATCTGATGATCTTTGTCCAGCCGACAAGAGGACTGGATATCGGAGCTATCGAAAATATCCATAAACAGATCATCGCGGAACGGGATAAAGGCAAAGCGATCCTCCTGATCTCCCTGGAACTGGATGAGATCATGAACTGTGCGGATACCATCGGCGTCATTTACAATGGCGCTATTGACAAGATCGCCCCGGCTGAGACTCTTACGATGAATCAGGTGGGAGAATTCATGATGGGGGTGAAGAGTAAATGAAAAAGATCTGCGTAAAGATCCTTGGAAATGAAAAGACACAATTTATCGCGATCCCGGTATTTTCCATCCTGCTGAGCCTGATCGTGGGGATGGTGATCATCGGCGCGATGGGAAAATATCCTCTCACTGCGTACATGAACCTCCTGCAGGGGAGCGGGCTTATGCCCAAGCCGAATTACTCGGCGTATCAGGGGATGCTCACGGATTTTACAAGTTTCCTGAACATGCTGACTCCGATGATGTTCGCAGCACTGTCTGTGGCTGTGGCCCAGAAAGCCGGTCTGTTCAACATCGGTGTGTCCGGACAGATGCTGGCAGCAGGGTTCATCGCAACGGTGACAGTGGGATATTCCGAACTGCCTGCGGCAGTGGCAAAACCTCTCGTACTCCTGATAGGGATCGTTGTGGGAATGCTGGTCGGCGCACTGGTCGGCTTTCTGAAATACAGATTCAACATCAACGAAGTTGTGTCAACGATCATGATCAACTATATTGTCCAGTATCTGACCAGCTTCTTTATCAATACGAGATACATCGATGAGATCTCAAGGCAGTCAAAGGCTGTCAGCAGAGCGTCCAGGCTGACGCTCATGCAGGTCCCCATCGGGAACCTGAAAGTGGACCTTCCGCTCTGCATCATCCTTGCAGTGCTCATCGCGATACTGATGAAATTTCTCCTGGACCGGACCAGCCTGGGATTTGAGATCAAGGCGGTGGGGTCAAACCGGAATGCTGCCCGTTACGCCGGCATCAGCGTTGGAAAGACCATGGTGGTATCCATGATGATCTCAGGCGCGCTGGCAGGGCTTGCTGGTGTGACCTACTACATGGGATATCTGGAATCCATCCAGCCGAAAGTGCTCGCCTCCACCGGGTTTGACGCCATCGCGGTGGCGCTTCTCGGAAACAACAATCCCATCGGCATCATCTTCTCGTCCTTCCTCATTACGGGAGTGACAAAGGGGAGCAGTTACATGAGCGCAGCATCCGGGATCGAGACAGAGATCGCATCCGTTATCACGGGACTGATCCTTCTGTTCAGCGCATGCAGCGCGTTTATCCGGTATGAAGTAAAGAAGTGGAAGACAGAACTTGAGGAAGCAGAAAGGAGGAACCCGGATGTCAAGAATAATCATTGATGGACTTTCTTTTGCACTGCCGCTGTTCATCATGGCGATCGGCGGAATCTACAGTGAGCGGAGCGGCGTGACCAACCTTGCCATCGAGGGACTCCAGGGATTCGGTGCTTTCGTGGGCGCCCTCTTCGTGGTGCTGACATCGGGAACTCAGGGGACAGATTCCCAGGTGATCTTCTATCTGGCGTTCCTGTTCGCCATGCTCGGCGGAATGATCTATTCCCTGCTCCATGCTCTGCTGTGTGTAAAGTTCAAGGCAAATCAGGTCATCAGCGGTGTGGTCATCAATATCCTTGCCATGGCGCTGACGGCATTCCTGACTAAGCAGGTCAACAAGAGTGTTTTCAATCAGCCTTCCGATAAATTCCAGCTCGGCGTTTCAACGAGATTTACGGTTCCGGTGCTTTCTGATATCCCTGTGATCGGAGCGGTCTTCACGAATGTGTATCCTTTTGAGGTGATCATCATCGTGGTGGCTGTGATCGCCTGGTTCGTGCTCTACAAGAGCAGATACGGGCTGCATTTGAGAGCCTGCGGCGACAATCCCCATGCGGTGGACGCTGCCGGGAGAAATGTGGGACAGATCCGTACGGTCGCGATCATGGTGTCCGGAGCGCTGTCCGGTATCGGAGGTATGTGCTTTGCATATTCCATCTCGGCACAGTTCTCGGAGAGCATCTACGTGGGGTACGGTTATCTTGCCATTGCGGCGATGATCTTTGGAAACTGGAAGATCCTTCCCACGCTGGGCGCGTGCCTTCTCTTCGGTTTTGCGCGGTCGGCGGGGTATCAGATCGTTCAGGTGCTGGAGAAGCCCAGCAGCTATTCCGATCTGGTCATGACGCTGCCCTATATCCTGACGCTGCTCCTGCTGATCTTCTTCTCGAAGTATAACAGGGCGCCGAAGGCATTGGGCGAGATCTATGATAAGGGGAAGAGGTAACAGTCTGGTGAAGACCGGCGGGGAAACGGCCTTGCTGTTCCAAAAAGGACCCGAAGGAGACTTGAACGGGTCACAGGAACGGCGGGAGCGGATCTCTGCCGGTCTGTCTGTTTATTCCCCGTTATTTTCACTGTACACTTCAAAAGACTTTTCCATGCCTTCCAGTATCTCTGAATACTGCCGGAAGGCGCTGCGCATCTCCATCTCGTTGAACGGCTGGTTTTTATAGCAGATCCGGTGCTCCATGGCAGCCCACAGGTCCATGGAGATCGTGCGGAACTGGATCTCCACGGGATAGTAGTCCATACTGTCCATATAATAGGTGGGAACGCCCAGGATCATATGAAAGCTGCGGTATCCGTTCGGCTTCGGCGTGGTTATGTAATCCTTTTCCCGGATGATGATCAGGTCGGACTGTTTCTTCAGGGAATTTACAAGGTGGCGGATATCCTGTTCAAAGTAACAGACGACGCGGATGCCGGCAATGTCTTTGAGCAGTGACTTGGCGTCCTGTACACTCTCCTGTGCGCCTTTTCGTTTCAGCTTGTTTTCGATGCTCTCTTTCTCCTTGATCCGGTTCGTGATACTGTGGATCGGCTTAAAATCTTCTGTCTCATACGTGTCATGATCCAGGATCTCCAGACGGGTGAGGATCAGGTTCATGGCATCGGTATATGGTTTGATCAGCTCATAATATTCCTCAAGTGTCATTTGTTATCATACTCCCTTCGATGTTCAGGTAACAGTTTAGGCGGGGAATGTGACGATTCCGTGCATAGAATCTTATTTTTTTATAAAGATATAAGCCATATCCGGGCTGAAAAGTCGGGATTGCTTTCGGGAGGACAGTGATCTATACTGGGGATATGCAGCCCGCGGGGCCGGAGTGTATAAGCGGCGAACTTCGTATGCGGGCAGCGCTGCGGTGCGAACGGTAACGAACTGTAATGCCCGTGACGGGGCTGAAAAGAAAGGCGGAATAAAATGAAAGAGATAGAGGAACTGTTTGAACGGTCGTTTCCTTTCTGGGGCAGCCTGACAGAGGAGGAGCAGGCTGAGATGATCCTGGGGACGACAAGGAATAAATGCGGGAAGAAGAACAGGCTCCACTTCGGAGGCGGCGAGTGCGCAGGCGTCCAGATCATCGAGAAGGGAAGGGCGCGGATCTTCATCACCTCGCCCAACGGGGGCGACATCACCCTGTTCCGGCTGATGGACGGGGATGTGAGCATCTTAAGCGCGGCATGTATGCTGAACGGGATGGATGTGGAACTGGATATGGAGATGGAAACCGACTGTATTATCTATACCATACCGAAAAAACTGTATAAGAAACTTTATGAAGAGAACGGTGCGGTCAAGGACTATACGATGGAGATGGTCTCCGAGAAATTTTCGGATATCATGTGGCTGTTTAACCAGTTTGTATTCTCCAATGTGGCGTCCCGCCTTGCAGGCGTTCTTCTAGAACACAGGGCGATGGAGGGGCAGGACGTCCTTCCGGTCACACACGAAGTCCTGGCAAGGGACGCGGGGACGGCACGGGAGGTTGTCAGCAGGCTCCTGAAACAGTTCCAGGCAGACGGGATGGTGCGTCTGACAAGAGGCAGGGTGGAAATAGTAGATGCGGGAAGACTGGGGAAAGTCTGAAAATATATCTGAACACAGAGTGGAGGATAAACAGATGGTCAGAGCAGCTTTTTTTGATATCGACGGGACGCTGATCTCCCATGAGACAGGGGGAGTGCCGGAAAGCACGAGGCTGGCGCTGGAAAAGATAAGGAAGAAAGGTGTCAGGGTCTTTGCCTGCACCGGGCGGCACATTCTTGAGCTAAAAGCGCTCCCATTGAACGGCGTGACATTTGACGGCTATGTTACCCTGACCGGGCAGATCTGCTTGGACGGGCAGGAAAACCTGATCTATGAAGTGCCCATAGAAAAAGCAGATACAGAAAGGATGCTCGATATTTTCAGAAAGTGCGGGACTCCGGTGGTGATCGTGGAAAAAGACAGGATGTATATCAATTATGTCAACAGCCATGTGCGCAGGGTACAGAAGGCAATCTCAAGTCCGGTGCCGGACGTTGGGACACATTCGGGAAATCCGGTCTACCAGTTCGTCATTTATGCGAGGAAGGAAGAGGCGCTGAAGATCACGGAGGACCTGAAGGACTGTGTGATCACAAGCTGGAATCCGGAGGCAGTGGATGTGACTTCAAAAAAGGCGGGGAAAGCAGAAGGTATCCGGCGGATGATGGAAACGTACGGTATCCGGAAGGCACTGGAACATTTCGGGATGCTGTGACAGTGCCAAAGACCGGGAAATATGCGGAAAGGCAGTATCAGATAAAACTTTGTGATTTTGTCACGGAAAAAGTTTTATACTGTGGTATACTAAGTACATCGAAAGTGAACGAAGACATGCAGCTTTCGGAAAGAAAACAGAGATTCATCAAAAGGAGGATATAGATATGGCAGTGATCAAATTGACAAAGGATAATTTTGACCAGGAGGTAATGCAGTCTGACAAACCGGTTCTCGTTGATTTCTACGCAGACTGGTGTGGCCCCTGCAAGATGATGGGACCGGTCGTGGAGGAGATCTCGAACGAAGAGGCTGGCGTTAAGGTGTGCAAGATCAACATTGACGAAGAGATCGAACTGGCGCAGCGCTTCGGAGTGATGAGCATTCCGACCTTTATCGCGGTGAAAGACGGAGAGATCGCAGGAAAGCAGATCGGAGCCGTGCCGAAGAGCACACTGCTCGGGCTTGTAAAATAGGTGTGAACTGTAATCGAAATAGACCGAATGGTCGGAAGTTCTTCCGGATAAACTGGACGTTTTTTCCGTAGAAGTCTATAATAAGGACAGAATGCAATATGAAACGGAAAAACGTGACACGGAAGAAAGGAGAAATACCATGCTTACAACCAGTCTTATGCTCGCCGAGAAATATGATTACCTCGGTGAAAAATTTAAAAAGGCATTTGCATTTCTGAAAGAGACGGACCTTATGGCCCTCCCGCTCGGCAATGTTGCCATTGACGGCGACGATATCTATGCAAATGTCCAGAGTTACACAACGATGCCCGCTTCCGAGTGTGCATTTGAGAGCCACAGGGCTTATTTTGATATTCAATATATGGTGGAGGGAGAGGAAATATTCGGATACGAGCCAATTGCAAACCTTACCCCTTCCACAGAGTACAATGAGACGACGGACCTTATCTTCTATGAGGAACCGGATGAGAGCGGAGCGATCCTGCTAAAGAAAGGGGATTTCGCTATCGTGCCGCCGGAGGATGCACATGCTCCGAGGAGAATGTCGAAAAAGGGCGCCTGTGAGGTAAGGAAGATCGTGGTGAAGGTCAGGGTGTAAGCTGCAGGACGACGCAGAAGAAAACGGAATAAAATTCAGGAGAATTAAATAAAAAGACTATTGAAAAACAGCTTTCAATCACTGTTTTGCAATAGTCTTTTTTATTCTTCCCCCCTGGCTTTGAAACGCAGACGTTGAAGCCCGGATTCAAATACACAGCCGCAAGTCTCAGAGTTTACTCTCAAATGTATAACTCCCGGCTCCCAGTTCTTTTTTCGTTCCGTCTGGAAGCCGGAGCACTGTCTCTACGGGGGTCCCGATCTGAAGAGAGAAGATATCTTCTTTTACCTCCCATGTGACAGAGATCTTTCCGCTGCGGCTTACAAAGCTGCCGCTGACCGTTCCCAGGCGGGCGTCCGGAACCGGAGTGATCAGAATCTTCCGGTAGCCAGGCTCCAGCGGGCGGATGCCGAGGATATGGGTGTAGTAGAATTCTCCTACGCTGCCAAAGGCGTAGTGGTTAAAGGAAACCATATTATCTCCGTTCTGATTCGCCTCATTCACGCTGCCGTCGGGCAGGATGGCGTCCCAGCGCTCCCAGGTTGTGGTGGCTCCGCGGAGAACCTGATACATCCAGCCGGGGCACTCTTCCTGGAGGAGAAGTTCGTAGGCGAGATCTGCCTCGCCGTTGTCGGCGAGCAGAGGAAGCAGATGTTCTGTTGAGAAGAATCCGGTCTGCATGCCCTCCCCGCGAATCTTTTCGATAAGCGTCCGGAACAGGCCGTCCCAGAGAGGCCCTTTGGGAACAACAAAATGCAGAGCCATGATATAGGCGCCCTGATAGTCATCCTTCATGGTGCCGTCCTCATTGATGAAGGTGCGCAGGTAGGCTTCCCTGGTCTTTTCAAGCTGCGCTTCGTATCTGGCGGCATCCTCAGTCTTTCCAAGATACCGGGCCGTCCACGACAGGATCCGGAGATCGTTCACGATAAAGGCGTTGGAAACCGGACCGTTGTGCTGTGCCATAAAGGCAATGTCTTTTCCCGGGCAGAGCCAGTCCCCGAGATTCGGTGCGATCCAGAGATCTTCAACCCCCTGGGGACCGCCCATGTGACGGATCTCGCATTCCACGTGGGACTTCATGCTGTCGTACTGTTCATGCAGATACCGGTCTGTCCCGTATTGGCGATAAAGCATTTCGGGAATGATCGTTACCGCATTGCCCCAGCCCAGCATATTGAGGAATCCGACTCCGGCAGGACCTTCCGCGGGAACGACAGGAGCAACATATCCCTCTGTGTTGTCCTGCTGGGTGCTGCGGATATCCTGCAGATATTTTGCCCAGAACTTTTCCGTGTCGAAGTTGTAGGCGCCGGTCAGAGCGAAGACCTGCCCGTCTCCGGGATATCCCATCCGCTCATCCCTCTGGGGACAGTCGGTGGGAACTTCGATATAGTTGGATTTCTGCCCCCAGACCTGATTCTGATAGAGCCGGTCTGCGAGAGGATTGTCACATGCAAAATGTCCGGTGCGCTCCATGTCGCTGTAGAGGGCATACGCGGTGATGAGTCCCGGGACATAGTCCGTGCCGGTGATCTCCGCATAGCGGAAGCCCATGTAGGTGAAGCGGGGACGGTATTTTGCCATGTCTGTTCCGCGATGATAGATGAGTTCGGCTTTTGCCTTTCGCAGGTTCCGTGTATACAGACTTCCGTCCTGATCCAGGATCTCTCCATGACGGATCCGGATAGAACTGCCGGTCATCTTTGCGGGATCGATCTCTATGATACCTGCAAAGTTCTGCCCGAAGTCAAGAATAACAGCCCCGTCTTTGACTGTCGCATCCTGCACAGGCATTTCTTCTCTGCATCTCACCATGATCTCTGTGGGTGAGAAACGGTCCGGAAGCGGTCCTTCGTATGAGACCGGGGGAAAGATCTCCGGGACATCGCTGCGCGGCGCGCCGTCTGCGAAGAAAATCTCTCCGTCATAGAGTCCTGCATAGTCATACGGACTCTGCACCGCCTGGACAGAAGGATCATCGGAACAGAAATATTTTCTGTTTCCGTCTGACAGTTCAGCCTCCAGGATCCAGGACACTGCAGGGCGTTCCCCGTAAATCTGTGTCTTGTTGTCGCAGGTGAACCTGCCGCAGTACCAGCCCTGCCCCAGATAGATCCGCAGCGTGTCATTCCCGCGGAGTGAATCCGTGATATCGTATGTCTGGTAAAACAGGTCGTGGTAATAATAAGTGTAGCCGGGGGCAAACATCTGCTCCCCGATTTTTACCCCGTTGAGGTCCGCTTCATAGACTCCCAGAGCGGTGATCGTAAGAGTGGCTCTGGTGAGATCAAGTTCAGGGATTTTCTGTTCAAATACTTCGACGGCGCCCTCCCTGTAAGGGCGCCGTGTTGTAATAAAATGCTGTTTTAATTTCATAGTCAGTTCCTTTCAAGAGACTCTTTTTTTGCCTGGATCCTTTTCTGTACCTTGACCATTTCTGCTTTATCAAGATGGCAGAAACGCATTGCGATCAGAGTACAGATCCAGCCAAGTATTGGCATACCGAAGTTCAGTGCCATCGCGGTCCAGAAGACTGCGGAGGTACATGCGTCACCCGGCTGAGGCATGGTCGTGGTATAACCGATCAGGGCGACTGCGCCGGCGGCGATGGTGGCGCCGAAGGCGGAGACGATCTTATCAATGAGGCTGTAGACGCCGGTTACGACGGCGGGGACATATCTTCCGCTCCGGTCGAGCTCGTAGTCGATAATATCCGCCATAAACGAGGTGTTTGCAGTTGTGATGCACATCTTCGCCCCGTTTAAGGCAAAGGTCAGGATTACATAGAGTATCATCATCGGGCTTAGCATGACTGAGATGCCGGAAGGATCTATGACGGCGAAGAAAAGGATCGTCACCGCTGCGATGACCGTACTGATCCAGGTCCAGACAACAATGGTCTTCTGGCTTCCGTATTTTCCGGCATATTTTGCACCGAGGATTGCGAAGATAATGGAAGGAAACATTCCGATCGCATTGAGGATCGTGCTGAGTCCCATGTTTCCGATAACGATTCCGAACATCAGTGTCACAACGATGGACTGGGATGCAGTCTGCTGCGCGATCTTATCGGACGCGGCAGAGATGATATAGCACTGAAGCGGTCGGTTGCCTCTGAGGACATCGATCATATCCCGGATCTTCAGATGTTCCTTTTTCTCACCTGTACCCACAAAGTTTTCGGGTCTGTCGATCTCGGATACGCCGATGCAGACCAGGATGATCCCGATCAGTCCGATCAGCACACAGATACGGCATGCTGCCGACAGGAAAGCCTGATTGTATGTACCGCCGAACATAGGCAGCAGGACCACGTTCAGTACAATGGTCAATGTGATCGGCACCAGGTAATTGAAGGCTGTCGCCCACACGCCGATCACCGGACGCTGCTTCGGGTCATTGCTCAGAAGAGCGGGGATGGTCTGCGCCGTCATATTTGTGATCGTGTAGCCGATGACATACAGACAGTACAGAAGGATAAAGACGATGGTGCCGAATCCTTTGCTGGATACAAAATCAAACATTGCCAGGAGAGCCACCGCTTCGATGAGAAATCCGCCTGCCAGCAGGATACGCAGCTTCCCGAATTTTGTATTGATCCTGTCGTACAGGAATGCGACCATCGGATCTGTGATGGCGTCAAAGATACGGGTTCCGGTCAGAATATAGCCTACGATGATCGTGGAGATCCCGTATCCGATGCTGGCGCTGTAGCTTGCCAGTCCGATCAGGGAATAGACGCTCATGCCGACCAGTCCGTTGCAGGCATATAAGATGATCTGCCATAATTTTGCGCGGCGGTACTGTACGCCGTCGATCTCACTCTGGGTTAATTTGTGTTTTTCAGACATGACTGTTCCTCTCTTTCTTTTTTTACATAACAGTTGATGTTGTATACCGAGATTATAGTAAAGAGTTGAGAAAAAGGCGTACAAAAATTCGTGAATATGTTAATAAATTCATTTTAATAGTAAACGCGAGACAGAATTTATTAACAGATTCACGAAAAAAGAACAGATTACAATTTTGAATTTTTTCGGCGGTATTCGCTGGGCGACATCCCGGATTCTTTCTGAAAGGATGACGAGAAATAACTGCGTGAGGTAAATCCAAGCTCGTCGCTGATCTCCTGTATGCCCATATGGGTTCCCGCGAGCAGGATACATGCCTGTTCAATCTTAACCTTCCGAATATATTCAGAGATACTCATTCCGATTTCCTGTTTGAACTTATGTGAGAAATAGTATTCTGTATAGCCGGTCCGTTTTGCAAAGTCGGCGATAGAGAAGTTTTCCTTCGGATGCATGGTGATATAATCGCAGATTGCCTGAATTTGAGGCGAAAGTCCATTGTCTGACTTTGCCTGCTGGACTCTTTGGATATAATCTTCCATAAAAGTCCGTGCCAGGGCGGACAATGAGGTAGTAGTCTTACATTCTTCTATCTGAGCTGCGTAGGTGTCATTCAGTGAATAGGAAACGGACGGGTTGAGTCCGCCTTCTATGGCAGCCCGAGAGCAGAGCGTCAGGAGAACCAGTGTATTATTTTGTTCTTTCCGGATGGAATCTCCTGTGTCCACTTTCATTCCGGTGCTTAGTGACATGGATTTTTCCAGTGCTTTCTTATAGTCGGGATTTCCTTCACGGAACATCTTCATGAGCTGCTGTTCGGCGGTCCATACGCCGCGGTGTTCCTCTGAGATCAGGTTCAGTTCGTCCGCGGCGGAAAATTCGCTGTCGGGAGAATATTCAATGTCGTTCACAGTAATCTGTTCTCCTGTGACGCTGTAGTGAAACATGACCGTATACTGCAGAAGCTGGGTTGTCGGTATGATCGGAATCTGCTCGAGCTGTCGGAAGAGCAGGGAGCGCAGGCGCACGGAATAATCCCTCTGATCGAGATCCTTTTTCAGCAGCATATGGGAGTTCCTGCCGGTAAAAGCCGGCCCGAGGATATGGATCCGGGCAAGTTTCGGTCCGCAGAATTCGAAAGCGGCGACATAGAGGAGCCAGGGGAGAGTGTCCAGTATCAGAGGCATATTCCCGCCTTTGTCGATATAGTCCAGCAATGCGGCTGCATAATCCGGGAGCAGGACCGGTTCACAGGAAGAGTTGCCGGGAGGACAGGTTGTGCCAAGCAGGGTAAGGTCAGGAGAATAGCTCCAGAGATAGACCCTGTAGTTGCAGCAGATCAGTTCATGAAAAAAAGAAAGTCTTTCATCATTCGTCATCATTGCCCTCCATAAAGCCCTTCAGCCGTTCCCTGTCGGAAATGTCGTATAAGAGCACGATGCCTCCGTAAAGAATTTCAGGTTCTGTGATGAGACTGCAGAATATGAATTGGCTGAGCGTTGATTTTAAATTCAGGTGATCCCCCTCCAAAGTTTCGAAGCATACTTCGCCGGAACATTTCAGGACCTCCTTCAGAAATTTTGTGATATCAGTATCGGTTCTAAGATGCATGGTTTGCCGCCTCCTTTGCGCAGCACGGAACAATCTGCCGGATCTGCCAGAATTGTAGTCAGGGACTCTTGCCCCAACATTATTCAATAATGGTATACCGGTTTGCAGATTTTTACAACAGGATTTTCCTGAATTTTTGTGCGCAGATCAGGTTTTAATATGAAATTAACACGAAAAAGTAAACATAAACACGAATCTGCGAACAGACGCTCCGAAAAAACGGAGATATAATGAACGGGAACATAGAGAACAAATCCAGAACGAGGAGAAGTAAAATGAAAAAAATTACAGAAGGTTTTATGCTTGGCGCGGCGACAGCGGCGCATCAGGTGGAAGGAAATAATATCTATAATGATTACTGGGCGCAGGAGCAGGTGCCCCACACCATGTTCAACGAGCCGTCTCTGGACGCGGTGGACCACTACAATCGCTATGAGGAGGATATCCGGTTGATGGCGGAAGCCGGGCTCAACAGTTACCGGTTCTCCATCGAATGGTCCAGGATCCAGCCGGAAAAGGATGCGTGGAATGAAGAAGAAGTGGAGCATTACAGAAAGGTCCTGCAGTGCTGCCATGATAACGGGATACGGCCGGTGGTTACAATGATGCATTTCTCATCTCCGAAATGGCTGATCTCCATGGGAGGCTGGGAGAATCCTGAGGTGGTCGATCTGTTTGCCGCGTTCTGCAGAAGGCTGGTGACCGAGCTGGGCGGTCAGATGGAGTATGTATGTACCATCAACGAGGCAAATATGCGTCTCCAGCTCGCTTCTTTGATGAAGGACATGATGAAACGGATGGCTGGAATGAAAGAGGCGGCGCCTGAGAACGGGAAAGAGGGCGCGGGAGACAGCGAGAGCCAGGTACAGGTCGGAATCAATCTGAATAAAGAGAACATGATGCTGGGCATGATGGAGTGCGCGCAGGCATTCGGCCTTGAAAATCCAATGGATATGCATACCTTTGTGTCTCAGTGTACCCCGGAGGGAGATATCCTTGTGATGAAGGCTCACGAGGCGGCGAAGAAGGCGATGAAAGAAGCATGTCCGCACCTGAAGATCGGCCTGACATTGTCCCTTCATGATATGGTTGCTCTTCCTGGAGGAGAAGAGGATGCACAGAAAGAGTGGGACGATGAATTCCTGCATTATCTGCCCTGGATCGAGAAGGATGATTTTCTGGGAGTCCAGTGTTATACAAGAAAGTTTTTCGACGAGAACGGTGTGGCGGAACCTCCCGCAGGATCTGCCAGAACCCAGATGGGCTATGAGGATTATCCGAGGGCGATCGCGGATGTGGTGAGAAAAGTTTCAGAGAGATTCCATGGAGACCTGATCGTGACAGAGAACGGGATCGCCACGGACGATGACGCGAGACGGTGTCAGTTTATCCGGGAGGCAGCGGACGGCCTGCAGAAATGCGTAGAAGACGGAATCCCGCTGAAAGGGTATCTCTACTGGTCACTGCTGGATAATTTTGAGTGGCAGAAAGGATTTGCCATGACATTCGGTCTCATCGGTGTGGACCGGAAAACACAGAAACGATACCCGAAGGAGAGTCTGCGAGTGCTGGGAAGCATGGCAGCGGAGAAATAGCAGAAAAGTCAGAGAAGGAAGGCCGGAGAGAACGATGAGAAACAGAACAATATTTAATGATGGATGGAATTTTGTAAAACATGCGGAAAATACAGATGACGCGTGCGCGCAGAAGGGAATGCCGGTCACGCTGCCCCATACCTGGAATGCTGAAGACGGTCAGGACGGTGGAAATGACTATTACAGAGGAACCTGCTGGTATACAAAAAAAGTAAGCAGAAAGGAACTCGAGGCACTCTGTGGGGCAGAAGAATCAGAGGCAGAGGATGAAACATTCCTCGACGGAAAGGCGGTCTGGCTGGAGTTTGAGGGAGCAGCCATGACTGCGGACGTGTATTTCAACGGTATACACCTGGCCCGTCACGAGGGAGGGTATTCTACGTTCCGTGCGGATCTGACCGGGTGTATCAGAGAAGAAAATGAACTTGTTGTATCCGTGGACAACGGGGACAATGACCGGGTATATCCGCAGAAGGCGGACTTTACGTTCTACGGAGGACTGTATCGGGATGTAAGTCTGATCACTGTACCTGAAAGTCATTTTGCGCTTGGGTATGAGGGCGCGCCGGGGATCCGGGTGACGCCGGAGGTTGAGATCAGTGGTAAGGATGAAAGCGGACTCCCTGCGGGCAGTGCGAAAGTGACTGTGGAAGCCTGGACGGAAGGAACTGGGGACGGACAGGAGTTCCGGGTACGGTTTTCTCTTGACGGACAGGAGAAAGAGGCAGCCGTTTCCGGCGGATACGCAAAGGCAGAATTTGACCTTCCAGATGCACGGCTCTGGAACGGACTGGACGATCCTTTTTTATACAAAGTTACGGCGGAACTGTATGAGGGAGATGCGGAGCAGGACGAGATTTCTGCCAGATTCGGCTGCCGGAAGATGGAGATCGATCCGGACAGGGGATTCTTTCTCAACGGTCGTTCCTATCCCCTCCGGGGAGTGTCGCGCCATCAGGACCGGGCAGGCGTGGGAAATGCTCTGACAAAAGAGATGCACCGGGAGGATCTGGAAATCATCCGGGAGATGGGCGCGAATACGATCCGCCTGGCTCATTATCAGCACGCTCAGTATTTTTATGATCTCTGTGACGAGACAGGTATGGTGGTGTGGGCAGAAATTCCTTACATCACACTCCACATGAAGAACGGCAGAGAGAACACACTCAGCCAGATGAGAGAGCTGGTAACACAGAATTATAATCATCCCTGTATCGCCTGCTGGGGACTTTCCAATGAGATCACGGCGGCCGGAGGAGTGACGGAAGATCTTCTGGAAAATCACAGGCTTTTAAACGAGCTGTGCCACAGGCTGGATCCGACGCGTCCTACCACGATGGCTCATGTGTTCATGCTGGAGACGGACAGCGAGCTGCTCTCAATCCCGGATATCGGAAGCTACAACCTGTACTTCGGATGGTA
The DNA here is from genome assembly GCA_019119205.1 of Candidatus Mediterraneibacter intestinavium. Lineage (GTDB taxonomy): Bacteria > Bacillota > Clostridia > Lachnospirales > Lachnospiraceae > Mediterraneibacter > Mediterraneibacter intestinavium. Next base: position 24,610 of record DWXK01000079.1, on the reverse strand, counting down.
TCTGGGAGAACTGGCTCAGAACGACAGCTTTTTCGATGAATATCATGAGAACTATCCGGACCGCTGCATTGGATTTTCCGAGTACGGGGCGGATGCCAATCCGGCATTTCAGTCCCCGGAGCCGAAGAGGGGAGACTATACCGAATCCTATCAGACAGTGTATCATGAACATATCCTTGATATGATCGAGCAGAGACCTTATCTCTGGGCAACCCATGTCTGGAATATGTTTGATTTCGCTGCAGACGGACGTGATGAGGGAGGAAAGCACGGTGTGAACCAGAAAGGTCTGGTGACTATGGACAGAAAGCTGAAGAAGGACGCTTTCTATCTCTACAAAGCACACTGGAGCAGTGAGCCCTTTGTCCATATCTGCGGGAGAAGGTATGTAAACCGGGCAGAGGACGTCACAGAGGTCAAAGTATACAGCAATCTGTCTGAAGTTACTCTCTTCGTGGACGGAAAAGAGGCGGAGACGAAACAGGGGAGATGCTGCTTCCGGTTCCAGGTGCCGATCTCAGGGGAACACAGGATCCGGGCAGCTGCGAAGAGTGAAAGTAAAGGTGAGGAGCTGTGGGATGAGATTTCCGTCTGCAGATCTGAAAAACCGGATCCGTCCTACCAGTTCATACAGAAGGGCGGAGTAGTCAACTGGTTTGACAAGGAAGATTTTGATGAAAGCTGCTATTCGATCAAGGACACTTACGGAAGCCTGCTGGCTGACCCCAGGACAGCGGCGATCGTAGGAAAACTGATGGAAGGCGCGGCGGCAAGCCGGGGAGATGTTGCCGAGAGTGTGAAGGACAATCCGAATCTTATAAGGATGATGTCCCGTCTGACTCTGGAGAGCCTGATCAACCAGGCGGGAGACGTCATTAAGCCGGAGCAGATCAAGGCAATCAATGCGGCGCTCCAGAAGATAAAAAAACCGGAGGTGGATGAGACATGCCGGTAAAGGCGATACAGATGATCCAGCTCGGGACTGTGATGGGTTCCGAGAAGCAGGCAAGAGAAACGATCCGGCTTATGAAGGAAGCCGGATATGAGGGGATTGAGATCAACGGATTCATGATCCGGAAAATGCCGCCTATTGTCAGGGTACTGACCACACTGGCGGGGATGCCGATCGGTAAGACGGCAAAACTGGACTGGAACAGACTGATCCGGGAGACCGGGCTGAAAGTGGTCAGTGTCCACGAGGATCTGGGAACGATCCTGAGGACCCCGGAGGAAGTCATCCGGGAGGCGGAGTCCTTTGGGACAAACTATGTGGTGATCACCGGAATGCACCGATTTGACTACTCAGATAAAGAGGCGGTCCTGGATCTGGCGGAACGGCTTAACCGGGCCGGAAAGCTGATGAAAGAGGGCGGGATCTCTCTTCTCTATCACAACCATAACTGTGAATTCCGAAAAGTGAGCCCCGGGATCACAGCGTATGATCTGTTGATGGAAAAGACTGATCCCAACTATGCGAACTTTGAGTTCGATTCGTACTGGCCTGCGGAGGCAGGCGTCGACATTATCCCCCTGATGAAGCGCCTTGGGACAAGGATGAAGCTTTATCATATCAACGACAGGGGAACAAGAGTCAGCGGTCCGGCGGGTCAGATCCTGAAGTCAGACAGCATGGAACTGGGATACGGGAATATGAACCTGCCGGAGATGGTGAGGATCGCAAAAGAGAACGGCGTGGATGCGGTCGTGCTGGAAAGCCACAAAAACTGGGCGGACAAGTCTCCGGTGAAATCTTTCCAGCTGAGCGCGGAATTTATGAACAGATATGTCTGAGAAAAGAGGAGGAAATCCGGATGAACTATTTCTGCAATCCGGTCAATGTGAATTACCGGTATCAGTTTAATGATGACCAGAGAAACAAAGGGATCAAAGTGGCGAGAGAGGCTGCGGATCCTTCCATGATCTGGTTTAAAGGAAAGTATTACATCTTTGCGTCCATGACGCTCGGGGTCTGGGTTTCTGAGGACCTGGCCGTATGGAAAAACCACCGCCTGCCCGAAAGTCTGCCTCTCTATGATTACGCGCCGGATGTGAGGGTCATGGGAGATTATGTTTATTTCTGCGCGTCGAAGAGGGGAGAAAACTGCAGTTTCTACCGGACGAAGGATATCCTGGAGGGACCTTATGAAGAAATCCCGGGAACCTTTGATTTCTGGGACCCGAACCTGTTTCTGGATGAGGACGGACGGCTTTATTTTTACTGGGGATGTTCTAACATGACCCCGGTCTGGGGAGTGGAACTGGATCCGGAGACCATGCATCCGCTGGGGGAGAGGATCGCTCTCATTGAAGGCGATGCCTCGACAAAGGGCTATGAGAGAGCCGGTGAGGATCACACTCTCGTTCCAAGGTCTGAGGAGGAGATCGAGGCATGTTATCAGGGCTTTTTAAAGGCGCAGAACATGACCGAAGCAGATTTCCCGGATGAATATAAGCCTCTTGTAAAGGGAATGTTCAGCCGGAAGCCTTACATAGAAGGGGCATGGATGAACAAGTTTACCGGGAAATATTATCTTCAGTACGCATGTCCGGGCACACAGTATAATATTTACGCAGACGGAGTATATGTCGGGGACAGCCCGCTGGGGCCCTTTACCCTGGCAAAAAGTAATCCTTTCTCCTACAAGCCCGGCGGATTCATCCCAGGGGCAGGCCACGGCTCTACCATGGAGGACCCGGAGGGGTGTCTGTGGCATACATCTACCATGCGGATCAGCGTGAACCACGACTTTGAGCGCCGTGTGGGAATCTGGCCCGCGGGTCTGGATGAGGATGGAGAGCTGTTCTGCAATCAGAGATACGGGGACTGGCCCATGGCTGTGGAAGATGCGCGGAAAGATCCCTGGTGCAGCCCTTCCTGGTATCTTTTGAGTTATAAGAAGGCGATGAGCGCCTCCTCTTTTGAAGAGGGAAAAGAACCGGAAAAGGCGGCGGATGAGAATGTTCAGACCTGGTGGCGTCCGTTATCTGCAGAACGGGAAGAATGGCTGTGCATGGATCTGGGCATGATTTCAGAAGTACATGCAGTACAGATCAATTTTGCAGACGACAGGATCGATATTCCGGTGCCGGGAAAGATCGGCGGCTCAGCCACGCAGGCCCGGTACATTGAAGAGAGGGATCTTGCAACCCGGTGGATCCTGGAAGGCTCAAAGGATGGAGCGGAATATGAAGTGCTCGTTGATAAGTCCGGGGCAGAGACAGACCTGACCCACGACCTGATCGTATGGGAGGAAAGAAAAAAACTCCGGTATCTCAGACTTACGGGAATGGAAGTGCCTTACGGACAGAAACCGTGCATTTCCGGACTCCGTGTGTTTGGAGTGCAGGAAAAAGAGAAGCCGGGCGTTCCGGAATTCTCCGCGCAGAGAGACGGGGATCTGGATATGCAGGTTGTGATCCGGGGGACGGGTGCTCTGGGGTATAATATCCTCTGGGGCGAGGAACCCGGCAAGTTGTATCACAGTTGTATGACATTTGAGGAAAACCAGCGGATCGGCGCCCTGGTGAAGGGCAGGGATTACTGGGTGAGAGTAGATGCCTTCAATGAGGCGGGGATTACGGAGGGAACTGTTAAAAGGCTGGGATAGAGGAAATTTGCGCGCCTGCGCAGATGACCGCGCCATTGTATCCCGCCGGACAGAGGGAGGTGTCAGGAGCAGAAAGATTCTGACGTCTCCCTTTTCTTCTCGATCAACCTGGCAAGCGCTTACGATCCCGAAGTGTGCCTTTGTACATTTCAGAGAGGAACGATCCTCGTCGCCACCTTTTCCCGGAACGCCCTGTCATGCTCCACAAAGAGCATGGAAGGCTGACACGTCATCAGCAGTTCTTCCAGCTGCATCCGTGAGAAGATATCGATAAAGTTCAGCGGTTCATCCCACAGGAACAGGTGAGCAGGTTCGCACAGGGATTTCGCGAGGAGGACTTTTTTCTTCTGGCCCTCGCTGTAATCCTCGATCCGTTTCTCGAACTGCACACGCTCCAGACCCAGTTTCCGCAGGACAGCGAGGAGCAGGGAACTGTCTATGCCGTATCTCAAGGCAAGGTCAGAGAGCGTCCCTTTCAGGTAAGACGTATCCTGTGAAATGTAGGAGATGCGTAAGCCCCCGGCGGTCCACACCTCCCCGGTGTGCGGGATGTCTTCGCCCAGGATCAGCTTCATCAGGCTGCTCTTGCCGCAGCCGTTTTTCCCGGACAGAGCAATGCGGTCACCCCGGCAGATCTCCAGATCGAAATGCTCCAGCAGGGGATTGAATCCCCCGTATTGAATCCCCACATCCGTCAGGGTGACCAGACGGCGGCTGTGATGGTCCAGCACGTTGAGCTTCAGGCTGTCCAGAGTCTCCACATCTTTTAAGAGCCCTTCTTTTTCACGGATAGCGGACTCTTTTCTGTTTTCAAGATTTTTGGCGCGCTTCATCATCTTTGCCGCCTGATGGCCGATGTGTCCCCTGTCCGGTTTGAGCCCGGCTACGCGGGAACCGATCTTCGTCCCCTCGACTTTATCCGACCAGCGGGCTGCCTGCCGGGCGGATTCCCGGAGTTTTCGGATATCTTTTTTCAGATGTTCGTTCTGGCGCAGTTCCATGTTATCCCTTGCAGTCTTGTCGGCATACCAGGAAGAAAAGTTCCCTTTTCGCACTTCAATGCTCTGCCTGTTCAGCACAAGGACATGATCCGCACAACGGTCCAGGAAATCCCTGTCGTGGGATACGAGGATAAAGCCTTTCTTGAGAGAAAGATAGTCAGCGACTTTCTCCCTGGCGGCCCCATCCAGATGGTTTGTGGGTTCATCGATCAGGAGAAAGGCGTGCTCCTTTAAAAACAGCGCGGCGAGGAGCGCCTTCGTCTGTTCTCCGAAGCTTAAGCTGGAGAAGGGGCGGTAGAGTATCTCGGCGTCCGTATCCAGCAGGTTCAGTTCCCGGATCAGTTCCCATTGTTCCATGACCGGGTTGATCTCTTCCAGGATCTCCAGCGTCATCCGGGAGTGGTCTTCCACCGGGAAAGGAAAGTATTCAAATTCCACGGATGCTGTGATGGAACCGGTGTATTCATATCTGCCCATGAGCAGTTTCAGAAACGTGGTCTTGCCCTTGCCGTTCCTGCCGATAAATCCCAGTTTCCAGTCGGTATCGATCTGGAACGAGACCTGTTCAAAGACAGGGTCAAAACTGCCCTCGTAAGTAAAGCTTAAATTGTTTATCTGTATGATCGACATGATGCTATCCCTCCAATCTGTAAAACAGTTTCTGATCACCGCGATACCTCGCTCATCTCGCGGCATTGCCGCTCGATGGCCTCCGTTCTGGTCGGCGCTAAGCGAACGTCCACCGGACGTTCAGCGCCGCTGCCCGTCGGATGCCCGCCCGTACAGGCACGTCGGCCGTCCTCCGGGCTTATCGCACAAAAACAGGACCGCAGAAAAGTTCTCTCTGCGGTCCTCTTATCTGACACATTACGGATCCGCTGCCGGCAAAACGCGGCAGCGCAGATCTCACTGCTATATAAAGAGGGAAAAGATGAAAACTTTCCTGCGGGGCATGACAAGATATCAGGACATCAGGCATCATCCGGTATTTGATACTGATGATACCAAAGCGCCTTCGGTCCGTGGGGAATCCTCTATGATACTGTCATGCTGTGATGTGACTAGCAGGAAATAATGATCATCTTTTCAACTCCAATCTTACAGGAATATATCCTTTTACTCTGCGGACAGGATAGCAGAATAGAGAAGAAAAGTCAAGAAGGATATTTTTTCTGTGGATCTTTTCTCTGTTCCAGGACGATCCTTCTGCAGGACAGGTATGTGGCAAGAAAATATACTCCGTATATGATGAGAAACAGAACGGCGGCGAAGAGCACATTTGTGGAAATGTGCATGTTCATAAATTCTTCTACCGTCTCCATTGCCTTGCGAAGGAAAACGGACGACAGGATACCAGCCAGAGCAAGCGGCGCCAGGAAGAATACCGCGGTCTGCCAGAACAGAGTACGGCTGATCTGACGGCGGGAGGCGCCCAGTTTCTGGAGCAGGCGGAAGCGGCGGATGCTGTCTGCGGTCTCTGTGAGCTGTTTGAGGGCCAGGAGAGCAGCGCAGATCAGCAGGAATGTGACGCCCAGATAAAGGCACAGGAACACGATCAGTGCATTGGAGCCGAAATAGGCGTCGTACATCATCTCTTTCTCTGCGTACCGGTATCCGTGGGTGTCGTCCAGCCCGATCGGGAGCAGTTTTTCCAGGAGCCCGGCGGAATCCGCGCCGTCTTTGTACTGTACCAGCAGCACGTTCATCTCTTTGACAAGTTTCTCTGCGATATGGTCCGGGAGAATCAGTGTTCCCCGGTCATTATTTCCCACAGAGGTCATGTACCAGGTCTCTGTGAGCACGGTATCGGAAGCACGTTTCAGTTCAACTCCGGCTATAGTCAGGGAAGGGCAGCGCTCCAGCGCTGTCTTCACATATTCCATGGTCCCCTCGTAATTGCAGTTCAGCAGGAATTCATTCCCTTTCAGATGGTAAGGCTCTTTTCCCTGCATGGACAGCGCGCGGTTAAAGTCGGAGAGGGAGAGGGCGAATACAGGGGAAGAGGGGACCGGGCGGTCAATCTCCCACAGGTTCAGATCCTGTCCTTCGAACAGTTCGCCATAGGTCAGGTCAGCCTGTCGGATGCTGATCTGGGATGCCTGTTCTGCATGATCATCGATCTCGATACCCTGTGTGCGGAGATAACCTGCGATGTCCGTGTCCCCGTCTATGTCCACCTGGGACAGGACATTCAGATCGTAAGGGGCGGAGGCCTGCGCCAGCTCATTCATGGCGAGGGCGGTGGCTGTCCCCACGGACAGGGCGCAGATCGTGACTGTGAGAAGCCCGCAGATGATACTCAGGATCAGGTGGTCTGTGCGGATCTTTCCGGAGATCTGCCGGACAAGGAATGTGTTCAGCCCTCTCAGATAAAAGCTTCTGTTTGTCTGTAACGCGCGAAGGATCACGTTGGCGACAGAGTAGAAAAACAGGAGGAGCCCGATGACCAGAAGAACACTGGCGGTCTGGAAATCCAGGTCCTCTCTCGAGGGCAGGATCCCGTTTTTCAGAAACATGGCGCAGGAAATGGAGAGCGATGTAAGGGAGAGCAGAAACAAGATGACCATGAATGGCTTGTTCCACTTCTCTGATGTTTCACTCTTCCTTTCCGCGGACAGAAGATCGATCAGCTTCACGGAGGAAACGGTGCGGACATTAAAAATCATCACGAGGAAAAAGATGACTGCAAAGCAGAGCGCAGTCTGTCTTAGAGCCTCTCCGGACAGGACGAAACGGTAATCAGAAAGATCCGCCGCAAACAGCCGGATGGACAGCATAGAGACTCCCTGAGACAGGAAAAGGCCGAGGATCAGCCCGGCGGCGAGCGAGAACAGGCCGACGCAGAGTGTTTCTGCGGCGAAGAGGCGGGAGATACGCCCTTTTTTCATGCCGGACATCATGTATATCCCCAGTTCTTTCTTGCGCCGTCTCAGGAGAAAACGGTCAGCGTATACGATCAGAAAAGCGAGGACCACTGCGATCACCACGGACAGCAGGCCCATCAGACGGTCCAGCTGTTCGTAGAGCAGAACTTTTGTGGCGCTGAGGTCTGAGAACGCCGTCTGATCTGAGAGGGAATTAAAGGCGTAGAACATGCTGACAGAGATCATCAGAGTCAGGAAATAGATCAGATGATCCCGCATATTTTTTCTTACATTGCGAAGGATCAGTTTACATGAGGTCATCCTGCTCACCTCCCAGTTCTGAGACTACCTGAAGGATCTTCGTAAAAAACTCCGCCCGGCTGTCCCCACCCCGGCGAAGTTCGTGGAAAAGTTTTCCATCTTTGATAAACAGGATGCGCCTGCAGCAGCTCGCTGTAAACGCATCGTGAGTCACCATCAGGATGGTCGCCCCGAGGCGCCGGTTCAGGTCACTGATCAGGTTCAGCAGGATCCGGGATGAACCGGAATCCAGAGAGCCTGTGGGTTCGTCGGCAAGTATGATCGCTGGATCAGAGACCACTGCCCGTGCTGCCGCCACTCGCTGCTGCTGTCCGCCGGACATCTCATAGGGGAATTTCCCGAGTATATCCGAGATATTCAGTGACGCGGCGATCTGTTCCACTTTTCTTTTGATCTCCGCCGGTCTGGTCCCGGAGACGGAGAGTGGGAGGGAGATATTTTCCCGGGCAGTCAGTGTGTCCAGCAGATTGAAGTCTTGGAAAATGAATCCCAGCTTCCTTCCCCGGAACGCGGCAAGCTCTGAGCCCTTCAGTTTTGTGATATCTTTCCCTTCCACATAGATATGTCCGCCGGTCACGGTGTCTATGGTGGAGATGCAGTTTAACAGTGTGGTCTTTCCGGAACCGGAAGTTCCCATGATCCCCAGGAACTCTCCTTTCTTCACCTGAAAGGAAATGCGGTCCACAGCTTTGGTCAGATTTTCTTTGCTGCCGTAATATTTCTGGATGTTGACTGCCTGTAAGATAGTGTCGTTCATGATACTGTCCCCTTTCTGTGATATTTTCAAAATCTGTTTCTATAAGAAAATGGTAGCAGAACTGCGGGCGGAGTGCCTTTATGAGATGTGACATTTCACTTACATTTGTGTAAGGAGGAGGACGAAAAGGTAAGGGGAGAATCAGGAATTCCCAAAGTTGAGGTGATTCGCTCGGAAAATGTGGATATCTATGCATGATTCGCTCGGAAAATGTGGAAAATATTTTATTATTCGCTCATTTTTTGTGATCCGGTTGATATCAGACACGCCCCGGGATATAATAATGTCAATGGAAGGATGTGATTTTATGCGCTATCTCAAGAGAAAGATCGATGAGTTCCTGACTGCCTGGAAAGCAGAGAAAGACAGGAAACCGCTCATTGTAAAAGGTGCAAGGCAGGTGGGAAAGACCGAGTCTGTCAGACGGTTTGGAGAGAAAAATTATAAAGAGATGATCTATATCAATTTTGTCGAAGAGCCGAAGTATAAGATGATCCTTGAGGATGGATATAAGACTGAGGATATCATAAAGAATATTTCACGGATCGATCCTTCAAAACGTTTTTCAGAAAAAGAAACCCTGATCATATTTGATGAGATCCAGGAGTTCCCGGATATAGCGACTTCGCTGAAATTTTTTAAGATCGACGGCAGATACGATGTGATCTGCAGCGGATCTCTTCTCGGGATCAGCTATAAAAGGATCGAGAGCAACAGTGTTGGATATAAAACGGATTATGAGATGACTTCAATGGATCTCGAAGAATTCCTCTGGGCAAAAGGCTACGGGAAGGATCTTACAGAGGAATTCCTGTCTCACATGATGGAGCAGAAAGCGCTGAGTGATCTGACTATGTCGGTCTGCAGAGAACTTTTTCTTGACTTCTGCATCCTGGGAGGGATGCCGGCTGTCGTGAGGCAGTATATCGAGCGGGGGACTTTTGAGGGGACTCTTGATATCCAGCGCCAGCTGATCGCGGATTACCGGGAAGATATACGCAAATATGCGGAAGGGATGGATCAGACAAGGATACTCAATGTATTTGAACAGATCCCGCCCCAGCTTGCCAAGGAGAATAAGAAATTTCAGATCTCCAAAGTGGCGAGAGGGGCAAGGTTCAAAGATTACAGAGGATGTGTCGAATGGCTTCACGATGCAGGGCTGGTCAATATATGTTATGGGATGGTATTCCCGGAACTGCCTTTAAAGGGAAACTATGATGAGTCAAAGTTCAAGCTTTATTTCAGTGATACAGGGATCCTGGTCGCGATGCTGGACGATGAAGCCCAGGATGATCTGCGGGCAAACAGGAACCTGGGGGTTTACAAGGGGGCGCTCTACGAAAATATCGTGGGGGAGGCTCTGGTTAAATCCGGGTACGGGCTGTATTATTATAAAAGGGAGGACTCGACACTGGAAGAGGATTTTTTTGTGCGGACAAAGGATCTGCTCGTACCGGTGGAAGTCAAGGCGGTCAGCGGAAGATCCAAGTCTCTCCGCACACTGATCTCCAGCGAAAAGTACAGTGACATCCGGTGCGGGATCAAATTGTGCGACGGGAATATCGGATACAGCGGCGGGATCTATACTTTTCCTTATTTTTGCGCGTTCCTGCTGAAGGACTGCCTGAAAGAAGGCATGATCTCAATCTAAAAGACGCAGTGTGAACTGTAACCTTCAAAGAGCGGGACAAAAATGAAAGAACAGACAGAGCGGGAGGCATTTTATGTCACTACAGTTTATTTTCGGGAATTCCGGAAGCGGAAAATCCCATTATCTATATCAGCATATCGTGGAGGAGTCGGTAAAGCATCCGGAGAAGAATTATCTTGTCCTGGTGCCGGAGCAGTTTACCATGCAGACCCAGAAGGACCTCTGCCAGGCACACCCAAGGGGCGGGATCATGAACGTGGACGTCTTAAGCTTCGGGCGTCTGGCGCACCGTGTCTTTGAGGAGCTGGGGCAGGATGACCGTCCGGTCCTGGATGATGAGGGAAAGAACCTGGTGCTTCGGCGGATCGCCGGGAATTATGAGGAAGAACTGACGGTCCTGAAGGGAAATTTAAAGAAGCAGGGCTACATCAGCGAGGTGAAGTCCGTGATCTCCGAGTTCACCCAGTACGGCGTGGATTTTGAACGCTTGGATGAGTTCATGGAGACGCTGAACCCGGACAGCTATCTCAGTTATAAATTGAAGGATATCCGAAGGGTGTACGAGGGCTTCGAGGCCTATCTGAAAGAGCGATATATCACGAAGGAGGAAATGCTGGATGTCTTAAGCAGCGTGGTGCCGGAGTCACGGATCCTGAAAGGGAGCGTGGTGGCGATGGACGGGTTCACCGGATTTACGCCGGTGCAGAACCGTCTCCTCGGCGAACTCCTGCGGGTGTGCGACAGGGTGATTCTGACTGTGGAGATGGATGAGAGGGAAGATCCTTTCGTATACCGGCATCCTTATCAGCTTTTTGCACTGAGCAAGCAGATGGTGACCTCTCTTACGGAGATCGCCGGGGAGGCGAGGGTGGAGGCTGAGGACCCGGTGTGCCTTTACGGAAAGCCGCCACGCCGTTTCCGGGAGAATCCGGCGATGGCATTTCTGGAAGCCGGTCTGTTCCGCTATTCGGGGCATACCTTTGAGGGGGAGCAGGAGGCAGTGAGCCTGCATGAGGCGAGGAATCCCAGAGCAGAAGCCGAATATGTGGCCGGTGAGATCCGGCGCCTTGTGAGGATGAAAGGATACCGTTACCGGGAGATCGCGGTGATCGCCGCGGACATGAACGTGTATGCGGACGCGCTGGAGAAGGCGTGTGCAGGATATGAGATCCCGGTGTTCATGGACCACAAGAAGAGTATCCTGCTGAATTCGTTCGTGGAGTATCTCAGGAGCCTTCTCGCCATGGCGGAGCAGAACTTTACCTATGAGAGCGTGTTCCGACATCTGCGGACCGGGCTGTGCGGGTTTACGGATGATGAGATCGACCGGATGGAGAACTATGTCATCGCCCTGGGGATCAAAGGCTATAAGAAATGGCAGCAGGCGTGGGTCCGCCGGACAGAGCGGATCGGGGAGGAGGAACTCCAGACACTAAACCACCTCCGGGTAAGATTTGTGGAGAAGACGTCCGCCCTAATGATGATCTTAAAGCAGAGAAGAAAAACGGTCCGGGATATCACTCTTGCCGTATATGAGTATCTCGTGCAGGAGAAGATCCAGGAGCAGTTCGCCGGGATGGAGCAGGCGTTCCAGGAAAGGGGAGAACTCGCCCTGGCAAAGGAGTATTCCCAGGTGTACCGTATCGCCATGGAGCTCTTTGACAAGTTTGTGGAACTTCTGGGGGAGGAGCAGATCAGCCTGAGTGAATACTGTGAGCTCTTGGACGCGGGGCTTGAGGAGGCGAAGGTGGGTGTGATCCCGCCCAGCCTGGATCAGGTCGTCATCGGAGATGTGGAGCGTACCAGGATCAAGAACATCCGCGCCCTCCTTTTCGTGGGGGCGAACGACACCCTCCTCCCGGGAAATATGGGGGCCGGGGGACTTTTGTCGGAGCGGGACAGGGAACAGTTCCAGGCGCAGAAGATCGCCCTATCCCCGGGACCGAAGGAGAAGACTTACGAGCAGAAATTTTATCTTTACATGAACCTGACCAAACCGTCGGAGTATCTGTTCCTGTCCTGGTCCAAGGTGTCCGGGGACGGGAAGACGCTGCGCCCGGCATACCTGGTCCAGGATATCCGCAGACTTTTCCCGAATATTAAAGTCTGGGACGAGGAGAAGCGTCCGCTCTCGGAGCGGGAGATGACCAGGGCAGGAGGGATCCGGATGCTGGCGGAAGGACTGCGGGAGCGTCGGGCCGGCATCGGCGATACTTGGAAGGAACTGTACACCTGGTTTGACGGGGACGAGAAGAGCAGGGCAGCGATCGGGCAGATCCTGCGTGCGGGCTTCCTCCACAAGGGCAGCGACCGGCTGGCTCCGGATGCGGCGGCACAGCTCTATAAAGATCCGGAGCGGGTCAGCGTGACCCGGCTGGAGCAGTTCGCGTCCTGCGCTTACGCTCATTTCCTGAACTATGGTCTCAGGCTCTCTGACCGGGAGGAGTACGGGTTTGAAGCCATGGACCTGGGAAATATCGCCCATCAGGCGCTGGAACGCTTCGCACGCAAGACAGAGCAGGAAGGGGTGAAATGGACGGAACTGTCTGAGGAGAGACGGGAGGAGCTTATCGATGAGAGTGTGGAGGAGAGCATCCTTGACTATGGGAACACGGTGCTGTTCAGTTCTGCCCGGAACGAGTATATGATCCGCCGCATCAAGAGCCTGATCCGGCGCTCCGTGTGGGCGCTGACAAAGCAGCTTGAGAAAGGGGACTTTCTCCCCAGCGGATATGAGATGCGGTTTGGCAGCGGGAAGATCGACCGGATCGACACCTGCGAGGATGAGGAGAAAGTGTATGTCAGGGTAACGGATTATAAGACCGGGATGAAAGCGTTTGACATCACATCCTTTTATCACGGTCTGCAGATGCAGCTGCCGGTCTATCTGAACGCAGCGCTTGAGATTGAGAAGAAGAAACATCCGGACAAGGAGGTCGTCCCGGCGGGGATCTTCTATTACCGGATCCAGGACCCGCTGGTGGATCGGGCGGATACAGCGGAGGAAGTGGAGAAGAGCATCCTCAAGGAACTGAAGCTGGACGGTCTGGTCAACGGGGAAGAAGCCGTGGTGGAACACCTGGAGCACGGGCTTTCCGGAACCTCGGTCCTCTTCCCCATCGGGCGGAACAAAGACGGTTCTTTGAGCCAGAGGTCGAGGGCTCTCGCGCCGGAGGAGTTTGACACGGTGCTGGCGTATACAGAGCAGAAAGAGAAGGATCTGAAGGCGGAGATGTACGGCGGGGAGGCTGCTGCTGCGCCTTACGAGATGGGAAATGCTACCGCGTGCGACTACTGCGCCTGCCGGGATATCTGCGGGTTTGACCAGCGGATCGACGGGTACGGTTACCGCGCCCTGGAAAAATATTCTGTGGAAGAAGCAGTGGAGAAGATGAAAGAACGTCTTGAAGGCACAGAAAAAGATACAGAAGAGAACGGCAGAAAGAGCACGGAGAATACCCGTCGGGAAAAGACAGGAGGAGGTGAGCAGGGATGGGAGTAAAATGGACAGAAGAACAGCAGAAGGTCATTGATCTGCGGGACCGGAATATCCTCGTATCCGCTGCCGCCGGCTCCGGGAAGACGGCGGTGCTGGTGGAGCGGATCATCCAGAGGCTGACAGATGAGAGGGATCCGGTGGATGTGGACAAACTGCTCATCGTGACATTCACCGAGGCTGCTGCTGCGGAGATGAAGGAGAGGATCGGTGCGGCGATCGAGAAGAAGCTGTCCGAGCGCCCCGGTGATACTCACCTGGAGCAGCAGGCGACGCTGATCCACAGCGCGGCGATCACCACCATCCACAGTTTCTGTCTCTCTGTGATCCGGGAACACTTCCATGTCATCGGGATCGATCCGGGATTCCGTATCGCGGAGGAGGGAGAACTGAAACTGCTCAAGCAGGACGTTCTGGAGGAAATGCTGGAAGAGTGTTATGCCTCGGAGGAAAAGACGTTCATCGAGTTTGTGGAGAAGTTCGGCACCGGGAAGAATGACCGGAAGATCGAGGGCATCATCCTGAAGCTGTATGAATATTCCAGGAGCTATCCCCAGCCGGACCGGTGGCTGGACTCCTGCGTGAAAGCCTATGATCTGGAAGGAACGGATCCGGAGGAATCGGAAGGGGCACAGTGGGCGTGCCGAAGGGCGAGACAGCGGGCGCAGGATCTGACCGGGATCCTGAAGCGTGCGCTGAAGATCTGTGAGGAGCCGGACGGTCCCTACATGTACGGGGACATGATCGAGGCGGATCTTGAGGAGATCGGCCGCCTTGCGTCGGAGGAGACGTTTTCAGGTATGTATGCGAGGATCGGAAGCCTGAAGTGGAAACGGCTTTCTTCAAAGAAGGATGAGACCGTATCCCAGGAGAAGAAAGAGCAGGTCCAGAAACTCCGAAAACAGGTGAAGGATCTGGTGAAAAAGATACAGAGTACGTACTTTTATGCGCCCTGTGAGGAATGGTCGGCGGATATGGAGGATTCCCGTTCTTCCATGGAAACCCTCGCAGAACTTGTGAAGCGGTTCTCTCAGATGCTGAGCGAAAAAAAGCAGAGCAGGAACATGATCGATTTTAACGACATGGAGCAGTTCGCGCTCCGGATCCTGACGGAGGAGAAAGACGGGAAGCTGATCCTCTCCCCGGTGGCGGCAGAATATCAGGACCGGTTTGAGGAAGTGATGATCGATGAGTACCAGGACAGCAACCTGGTCCAGGAGACGATCCTGACCAGTGTGTCAAAAGTGTCCCGGGGACAGTACGATATCTTCATGGTGGGGGATGTGAAGCAGAGCATCTACCGGTTCCGTCTGTCACGTCCGGAACTGTTCATGGAGAAATATGATACTTACAGCCTGGATGACAGCGAGAAGCAGCGGATCGACCTGCACAAAAATTTCCGCAGCCGTCCGGAAGTGCTGGACAGCGTGAACTATGTATTCCGGAAACTGATGCGAAAGGAGTTCGGGGGCATCGAGTACGATGATAATGCGGCTCTGTATCCGGGCGCCCAGTTCCCGTCCTTGCCGGAGGAGGCGCTGAGGCGCGGGTTCTCGGACCGGACCGAACTTCTCCTTTTGGATGCAGAGGACACGGGAGAAGAGGACGCCCGTCGGGCAGAGGCAAGGATGATCGCACAGCGGATCCGGGAACTGATCTCGGGGGGCACAGTGGTGGACAAGGAGAGCGGAGAGTACCGGAAGATACAGTACCGGGATATCGTGATCCTGACCCGGAGCATCCGGGGATGGGCGGAAGCCTTTACTTCTGTGCTGACCGAGGAAGGGATCCCTGCCTATTCTGTGAGCCGGGAGGGGTATTTTGAGACCTATGAGGTGAGCGTGCTCCTGGATTACCTGAAGATCCTGGACAATGTGAGACAGGACCTGCCTCTGACGGCAGCGCTGACGTCTCCCTTCTGCGGGCTGGATGCATCAGAGCTGGCTCAGATCCGTCTGGCATACCCGGAACTTCCCTTCTATGAGGCGGCGATGGAGTACGCCCGGAGCGGACCGGAGGAATATGAGAAATATGACAGGAGCGGGGAAAGCAGTACTCCGGACGAGGAGAAACGGAGAGAACCGGCGTGTGGAAAACTCCCTCAGCTTGTGGAAAAACTGGAGCGATTTTTTGATGTGCTGGGAAAATTCCGTGAGAAGGTCCCTTACACTCCGATCCATGAACTCCTGGAGGAGATCATCGAGAAGACGGGATATGGCACCTACATCCTTGCCATGCCTGGCGGCGGACAGCGTGCGGCGAATGTGGAGATGCTTGTGGAGCGCGCCGCGTCCTTTGAGGGGACCAGCTACAAAGGTCTGTTTAATTTTGTACGCTATATCGAGCAGTTAAAAAAATATGATGTGGATTACGGGGAAGCGGGGATACTGGACGAACAGTCCGATACCGTGCGGATCATGAGTATCCACAAGAGCAAAGGGCTGGAGTTCCCTGTCGTGTTTACGGCAGGGATGGGGAAACAGTTCAATACCCAGGACACAAAGGGGAGCATCGTGCTCCATCCGGAGTGGGGCGTGGGGCTGGACTGCATCGATCTTGAGAAGAGGACGAAAAGCCCGACGTTTCTGAAGAAGATCATCCAGGAGGAGACAGCCCTCGAGAACCTTGCGGAGGAACTGAGAGTCCTCTATGTGGCGATGACCCGGGCGAAGGAGAAGCTGATCCTGACCGGCGTCTGTGAGATCCCGGAGGGGCTGAAGCCAGAGGTCGTGAAAACAGAGGACATGATATCAGAGGACTTCGAATCGGAAAAATTGAAACCGGAGGAAACCGAGGTCCGCTGTGAGGATGAGATCGGTCTGTACCAGCTGGAAGGCGCGAGGACTTATCTGGACTGGATCCTTCCCGCCGTGCTCCCCGGAACAAGACCGGCTTCTGCCGGGAATGGGACTGTATCGGGGACCGCCGGCGAGACGGACGGGGAAGATCTCTGCCCTGTGGAGATCCGTGTTGTCACGGGAAAGGATATCCTTCAGGAAAATGCGGCGGAACAGCGTGCGGATATCCTCAGCCTGGATGTGCTGAGGCACTGGAATCCGAATGGGAGCTATGCGCCGGAACTTCGAAGACAGCTTGACGTGCAGATGGACTACGGTTATTCCTTTGAGGATGAAGGAAAGATGAAGATGAAATTCACGGTCTCTGAGCTGAAAAAGAGGACGGCGCTTTCAGAAGAGGCAGGGGAGGAGATGTACGCAGAACCGGAAGTCATCCCGTTCATCCCGGAGTTTTTAAAGGATGAGGAGGTGCTCACAGGTGCTCCCCGGGGAAGCGCATACCACAAGCTGCTGGAACTTCTGGACTTTACCAGGGCTTATGGAAAGGCGGAACTGATGACAGCGGTGGAGGAGTTCCGGGAGGAAGGAAAACTTTCCGGGGAGATGGCGGAGTGTATCCGTCCGACGGATATCCTCCATTTCCTCCACTGTGAAAGCGGAGAGAGGATGGCAGAAGCCGCCCGGAAAGGGAAGCTTTACAAGGAGCAGCCCTTTGTCCTGGGAGTGGATGCGTCGGAGATCTATCCTGGCGACCGCTCTGGGGAGACGATCCTTGTCCAGGGGATCATTGATGTGTTTTTCGAGGAAGAGGACGGTCTGGTCGTGCTGGATTACAAGACGGATAAAGTAAGGAGCGCAGGGGAACTGAAAGAAAAATACCATGCCCAGCTTGACTATTACGCGCAGGCGCTGGAGCAGCTTTTGGAGAAGCCGGTGAAGGAGAAGATCATCTATTCCTTCACCCTGAGAGAGGAGATCAAAGTATGAGATATCTGATATATTATCTTATCATCATAAATGTGGCGGCATGGATCATGTACGGGCTGGACAAGTGGAAGGCAAAGCGCGGTGACTGGAGGATCTCCGAACGTGCTCTGCTGCTGGTCGCACTCGCGGGAGGTTCTGTAGGAGCGCTCGCTGGAATGATGATGTTCCGGCATAAGACAAAAAAGGCGAAGTTTGTGGTGGGGGTTCCGGTGATGCTGGTCCTGCACTGCGTGATCGTTGCGGTACTAGTGCTTGAACTCCTGCAGAATGCATGAATGCTCCATAAAAAATATCCCCTTCAAAGCAGCTACTTTGAGGGGGATATTTTTCTATGGAGAAGTCCTTTGGTCCCACATTACTTTGGCTCCACATATGGAGTAAAAGTCCTTCGGGCGGTCTGACTATATCAGTTCCGCCATGATCTCTTTGGCGTCTCTGGTCTCCAGATCTTTCAGATATCCGGCAACGGCGTCTTTTAACCCGGCAACTGAGGTCAGGTCTTTCCCGCTCCAGAAATCAGTGTTGGAGAGGACTGCTTCTGCAACGGCGTCCGCGTCATTTCCGGACCATGTTTCTGCGAAGAATCTCAGCACTGCCTCGTCGTCACGGATCTGGTACCGGGTCCCGTCTTTTCTTGTCCCGGTATAAACGCCGTCTTTCATCTCGCCCTGATAGAACTTGATAAATGCTGCCAGAGAGAAGGTCAGGCACTTTGGGAGTTCCCCTTTCTCCTCTACATATCCAAGGAGGGACGGCAGGCATCTCGCATTGAACTTGGAGCAGGAGTTCAGGGCGATATCCAGCAGTTTGTGCTTGATATAGGGATTAGCAAACCGGTCATTGACAGCGGCTGCAAAGGATTCCAGCTCGTCTTTTGGAAGGTCCAGGGTGGGGATGACTTCTTTGTAGATCACATCGTTCATAAACGTGCGAACGGTGTCATCCTTCATAAAGTCTCCCACGATGTCAAATCCGGCGAGATATGCGGCGAGGACAGTGGAGGTGTGGGCGCCGTTCAGGATACGGACCTTGCGCTTCTTGTACGGTCTTACGTCGTCGGTCCAGATCACATTTGCATCGGTCTTATGTACAGGGAGTTTCTCCGCCCACTTCTTGTCGCCTTCGATCACCCAGAGGTTGAACAGCTCGCTGGTATCGATGATGTTATCTTTGTATCCCAGTTTTTCTTCAAAATAAGAGACTTCATCTCTCGGATATCCGGTCACGATCCGGTCTACCAGAGTGCTGGTGAACTCATTTGCCTCGCTGACCCAGCGGATGAAATCATCTCCCAGCTCCCATTCCTGCGCATATTGAAGGACGATCCGCTTCAGTTCTGCGCCGTTGTTGTCGATCAACTCTACCGGGAGGAAGAGGAGCCCTTTGTCAGAAGCGCCCTCAAATGCCTGATATCTCTCATAGAGAAAGGCAGCCACTTTGGCGGGGAAGGAGACTGGTGGGCGGTCAGTGAGCTGATCACCTGCATGATAGGCGATACCTGCCTCTGTGGTGTTGGATACGACAACCTCGAGGTCTGCGCTCCGCGCCAGTTCCATCAGCGCGTCATAATCCTCATAAGGATTGATGCAGCGGGAAACGGAGGTGATGACCTCGATGTTCTCTACTGCCTGTCCGTTCTCGGCACCCCGCATGGCGAGGGTATAAACGCCGTCCTGGGCGTTGATCATATCTTTGAGTCCCTGGGCGATAGGCTGACAGAGGACGATACTGCCCTGATAAATGCCGTCCCGGTTTGCTTTGTCGATCATCCAGTCCACGAACGCGCGGAGGAAGTTCCCCTCGCCGAACTGGAGGATCTTTTCCGGATAATTTCCATATACCTTTTCTATTGTTTCGTTGATGGTCTTCATGATGATACCTCCATATTTCAGTTCATTAAAAAGTATTTCGCTGAGGAAGCAGAGGCTTCCGCAGTATTGATGTCCACAGCGGACCGGGTCAGAGAGTCACTCCCTGTTTAAAGATCGCCATGTCGTGGAAGCCGGCTTTTTCCGACTTTACCTTCTCGCCGGATGCCACGGAGATGATGTAGTCGAAAAAGCGGTCCCGCAGTTCTTCCAGGGTGCCGCCCTCCACGAGGGAGCCGCAGTTGAAGTCGATCCAGTTTCCTTTTTTCTCATAGAGCCGGTTATTGGTCGAGATCTTTACGGTTGGGACCGGGGAAGCAAACGGCGTTCCCCTCCCGGTGGTGAACAGGACGATGTGCGCACCAGCAGCCGCAAGGGCGGTGGAAGCGACCAGGTCGTTTCCGGGAGCGCTTAAGAGGTTGAGCCCTTTTTCTTTTACCTGCTCTCCGTATGCGAGGACGCCGCGCACCGGAGCGGTACCGGACTTCTGGGTGCATCCCATGGATTTGTCTTCCAGGGTTGAGATCCCGCCTTTTTTGTTTCCCGGAGACGGGTTCTCGTAGATGGTCTGCCCGTGGCTCTTGAAATATTCTTTGAAGTCATTGATCAGGGCTACGGTCTGTTCAAAGAGGGCTTCGTTTTCACAGCGGTCCATAAGCTGAGTCTCCGCTCCGAACATCTCCGGGACTTCGGTCAGGATCGTGGTGCCGCCCTTGGAAATGAGAAGGTCGGAGAAAGCTCCTACCGTCGGATTTGCCGTGATCCCGGAGAGCCCGTCGCTGCCGCCGCATTTCATGCCGATGACCAGTTCACTGCAGGAGACGGGCTCCCGCTGGAAGGTGCCTGCATAGGCAGCAAGGTCTTCAAGGAGAGTGAGTGCTTCCTGGATCTCATCGTCAGAGTCCTGACAGACGAGGAATTTTACCCGTCTGGGGTCATAGCCTCCAATGTATTCTTTTAAGACTTCGATACCGCTGTTCTCACATCCCAGACCCAGGACGAGCACGCCGCCGGCGTTGGGGTGGTTCACCAGATCAGCAAGGATGCGCCGTGTGTTTTCCTGGTCATCGCCCATCTGGGAACATCCGTAAGGATGGGGAAAAGCTGCGACTGCCTCCACAGTCCCGGATACCAGCCACTGTGCCTTTTTCTCGATGGCGGTAGCGATGTTGTTCACACAGCCGACGGTGGGGATGATCCACAGTTCGTTTCTCACGCCCACTTTTCCGTCGCTGCGCCGGAACCCCTGGAAGAAACGTTCCGGCGTGGGGGCGGGGGCGGATACCTGCCTGTTATAGGTGTAGGACAGAAGGTCCCCCAGCCCGGTGCGGATATTATGGGTATGGACCCAGGAACCGCAGGTGATCTCTTCTTTTGCGATACCGATAGGATATCCGTATTTGATGATCTGAGTCCCGTTCGGGATATCCGAGAGGGCAAACTTGTGGCCCTGAGGGATATCCTCTTTTAAAATGAAGGACAGCTCGTCCAGCTCGACTGCCGTGCCGGCCGGCAGGGGCGCCAGGGCAACGGCTACGTTGTCTTTCGGACTGATCCTGAGATATGTTTTCATAGTAAGTTCCTTTCCGTTTGTCATTACTATTTATGTAAGTGCTTACATAAAAGTAACTCTTTTTTTGATAAAGGTCAATATTAAAATCCCAAAATGACAGAGGACCGCTTAAAATCGTCGGATTAAACAAAAATGTGGTGGCCGTTTTTAGAAAAAATGCTGAGAAAAAAGAATTGATTCGAACATGTAATTCTATTATAATGAAAATATATGTAAGCGATTACGCAAGAGCGAGGAGGCGGGAGATGAATATATATGATATAGCGAAACTGGCAGGAGTATCCATTGCTACCGTGTCCAGAGTGGTCAATGACAGCCCGCGGGTCAGTGAAAAGACGAAGCAGAAAGTGCGCGCTGTTATGGAGGAGAACGATTACACCCCTAATGTGTTCGCCAGAGGGCTGGGACTGGATTCCATGAAAACGATAGGGATCATCTGCCCGGATGTCTCGGATACGTATATGGCGAGGGCGGTCTCATTTCTTGAACATCGGCTGAGGGAATATGGTTATGACTGTATCCTTTACTGCAGCGGTTATCAGCAGGAGAAGAAAGAAAATGCAGTAGAACTTATATTGAAAAAACGCATCGACGCGCTTATCCTGGTCGGATCGACTTATGCAGGTCACAGTGAAGAAGACGACGGTGCAGATTACATCCGGGAAGCAGCAAAGAAGACACCTGTCTTTCTGATCAACGGAAAGATCACAGGGGAGAATGTCTATTCTGTTTACAGTACAGATGAAGATGCGGCATACAGTGCCGTGTCCGGTATGATCGAGTCGGGGAGAAAGAGGATACTCTATCTGTCGGATTCGCATTCATACAGTGCCAACAAAAAGCTGGAGGGCTATGAGCGGGCGCTTCGGGAACACGGACTTCCCGTACTGGGAGAGTTGAAACTTTATGCAAAAAATCAGGTGCATTATGTGAGAGATATCCTGCTCGCAAGGCGTGCGCTTGTGTTTGACGCCGTCTTTGCTACCGATGACGGCATGGCGGTAGGTACGGTGAAATATGCTCATGCCAGAGGGCTGAAGATCCCGGAAGACCTCAGCATTATCGGATATAACAACTCAGAATTGTCTGTCTGCTGTGAACCGGAACTTACGACCGTGGATAACACGGGAGAGAAGCTTTGCAATATGACTGTTGACAATATGATGAAAGTGTTGAATGGGGAAGAAGTTTCACAGGAGATACCGGTAAAGTGCATCCTGGTGAAGAGATGCACGACGGATTTTTGAACTTTGAAATATTAAGATCTGAAAGGAGAAAAGATAAAATGAAGGAATTTATGGACAAGGATTTTCTGCTGAACACAGAAACGGCAAAGGAACTGTTCCACGGATATGCGGAGGAGACGCCGATCCTGGACTACCACTGCCACATCAACCCGGAGGAAATCGCAAAGGACAGAAAGTTTGACAATATCACCCAGGTATGGCTGGGCGGCGACCATTACAAATGGAGGCTGATGCGCTCCAATGGCGTGGAGGAGAGATATATCACAGGTGACGCTTCAGACAGGGAGAAGTTCCAGAAATGGGCGGAGACACTGGAACGGGGGATCGGAAACCCGCTGTACCACTGGAGCCATCTGGAACTGCGCAGATATTTCGGTTATAACGGAGTGCTCAATGGAGAGACTGCCGAGGAAGTCTGGAACCTGTGCAACGCGAAACTGGCGGAGGATTCCATGAGCGTGAGGAACATCATCCGGCAGTCCGGCGTTACTCTGATCTGCACCACAGATGATCCGGTAGACTCCCTTGAGTGGCATAAGGTGCTCAAAGAGGATGAGACGTTTGAAGTCCAGGTACTTCCCGCATGGCGCCCGGACAAGGCAAACGGTATCGAGAAGCCGGGATTTGCGGATTACCTGAAAGAACTCGGTGCGGCAGCGGGGATGGAGGTCCGGACATTTGCGGACATAAAAGAAGCGCTGAAGAAGCGGATGGCATTTTTTGATGAGATGGGATGCCGTGCTTCCGACCACGCACTTGAGTATGTGATGTACGCTCCGGCTTCCGAGGAAGAGATCGAAGCGATCGTGGCGAAAAAACTTGCCGGCGGCGAGATCACGAAAGAAGAAGAACTGAAGTATAAGACCGCGTTCATGCTGTTCGTGGGAAGAGAGTACAGCAGGCTGGGATGGGTCATGCAGCTCCATTATGGATGTAAGAGAGATAACAATACTCCGATGTTTGACCGGCTGGGACCGGATACCGGATACGATTGTATCAACAACTACGCGCCGTCGGGGCAGATGGCAGATTTCCTGAATGCCCTGAACGTGACGGGAGAACTTCCGAAGACGATCATCTACAGTCTGAACCCAAATGATGACGAAGCGATCGGCACGATCCTGGGCTGTTTCCAGGACTGCGACGCTGCGGCGAAGATCCAGCAGGGGTCCGCATGGTGGTTCAACGACCACAAAACAGGAATGACAAAACAGATGACATCCCTTGCGAACCTGGGCTGCCTGAGCAATTTTGTGGGCATGCTGACAGATTCCAGGAGTTTCCTTTCCTATACAAGACACGAATATTTCCGGAGGATCCTGTGCGAACTTTTCGGAAACTGGGTGGAGAACGGTGAATATCCGAAAGACATGAAAGTGCTCGGCGGGATCGTGAAAGATATTTCCTACAATAACGCAGTGAGATATTTTGGATTTGACCTTGAGCCTGTGAAATGATAACCAGATATCTGGTAATGACAAAATAAAATATTTTATAGATGGAAGTATTCAATAGAAGAAACAGAACACGCATGTCCGGATAGAGCGGAACATGCGTGTTCTTTGCGCTGTCCCGTGTTATCGCGTGGTCAGGGGGATCTTCCTCTGCCTGACCGTTTTTTGTCCTGTTCTGTCGGTCGGATCCTTGACAGATCAATACTATAGAAAATATAATATGAGAAAGAAAATAGTATTTAAGGAGATAAAAAGGAGAAGACTATGGTATTTAATACAGGCGCGGCGCTTCTGGATGCAGTGGTGCTGGCAGTAGTTTCCGGAAAAGAAGAAGGGACTTACGGATATCGGATCACCCAGGATGTCCGGAAGATCCTGGAGGTGTCCGAGTCCACCCTGTATCCGGTTCTGAGAAGGCTCCAGAAAGACGGATGCCTTGAAGTCTATGACAAACAGTTCGACGGACGGAACAGGAGATACTATAAAATAACAGAACGAGGTGTGGGACGGCTTCAGTTGTACAGGGAAGAATGGGAGGAGTACAGCGGCAGGATCAGTGCTATCTTCCGGGGAGAGGAGATCGTCTGATTTTTAACGGGTGCCGTGTACTTTTGAAAAAGTGTACGGTACCTGTTGGAAAAGTCAGAATATTTCAAAAAAATCCGGCAATACTTCTGGAAAACAGAAAAGAGGGATTGTCGTGGGAAAGAAAAAGGAGAAACCGATCGATCTGAAAAATCTGGAGCCGGAGGAAAAGGCGAAATATGAGATCGCGGAGGAACTGGGGCTTCTGGACAAAGTGCTGGAGCACGGGTGGAAGTCGCTTACATCAAAGGAGACCGGAAGGATAGGCGGACTGGTGACAAAGAAGAAACGTGAAGCACAGAAAGATTAAACTTCTTTACAAACGCAGTGTCCTTTGGTACAATTGTACAACTGGGGAGAGACTGTGAGTGGTATAAATGGAAAAAACGATAAACAT
>DWXK01000078.1 GCA_019119205.1 Candidatus Mediterraneibacter intestinavium | reverse complement strand
GGATTCTGAGAAGTCTAAAGAATTTATGCATTGATTAAATTCCCATTCAAGTGCAGAGACGGAACTGAAATAATCATGTTTCCTGTAAATATCCAGGCAAGCTCTCTCTTCTGACATATCGAGGTAATCGGACAGACGCAATAGTGTCATTAAATACGGAAAATGGCAGCTATACAGACGACTCAGAGAAAGATTTCTACCATATATTTTCTCCGCAATATCTATCATTTTCCATGCATTTTCGCCGTGTGACCTGACCAGAAGTGCAGTTATAGTCTGTAAGTTGTGGAATTCATATTCATCCGGAAAGAACTCTTTGTATTCTCCAATGCGCATAGGAAAACCACTAGTGATGATATCTTGTGCTAATCTGTGGTGATGCCATCGGAGAAATTCGCCAATAAACATACGTTGCAATTCGGTTAGTTCCAGAGGATCGTCAGGAATTTCTATTAAGTCGAAGCTCTTGCCGAAAACACTTTTTTTCTTTTTCTGATCCCAGAGACGGAGTTCTTTTTGGTATTCATACCAAAGGTGAGACCAGCTTTTGTCTGCGAATACTTCGTTCAGCTGAGTTGTGCTACATCGATCATGTATTAGCATACGGAAACCTGAAAATGTGATATGCATTCCCAAATCGTGAGCCAGAGCAGATAAGATTAGAATAGCAATATCCTGAGGAGTAAGAGAATGTAAAGAGAGTGGATTAATCAAAAGCTTTTCAATATCAAGAACCCTTTGTGAATGCAGAAGTTGATGATTTGTATAGGCTGGGAAGAAATAAGGTGGTTCGTTAATAAGAGGGGAGAAGCGACTACAGATTCCGACCACCAGTGCATAGAGCTTTCTATCACGCTTTAAGATACCTTCAAAATCATGAGGGATAATAAGAGTGTTTTCCATAAGCCACCTCCTGGAAAAACTATATTTTTTAGAATACTTTATTTTACCTTACTTTGGTTTGGAAGAAATGTCAATTGAAGAATTTGCATTAACTACTATTTTTTTGGCGTGCCAGTAACTTTTGTTTAAAATGAGAGATAAGCTTATGAAAAGTTTAGGACAGTGAATAGTAAAAGCAAAGATACGGACATGATTGTTAGATTGGCTAATTATAGACTGGCGACACAGAAACGACGGGGGTGCGACAGATTTGAAACGGAGAAGATACGGTGTTATCAACAGTTTCCACTTTGTTCGGTATGTAGAGGTTTTGTAGAAAGTGAAATTACCCCAAGAGGGTACGAATCATGGCTATCTCCGGACTCCATATGTCTTTTATCGGCATGGGGATCTACGGGGCGCTCCGCAGGATAGGGCTGGGGTTTGTACCGGCGGGGCTCCTGGGCGGAGGCGTGCTGGTCCTCTATACCCTGATGATCGGTGCGGGGGTGTCCAGCCTCCGCGCACTGATCATGTTCCTGGTCCGCATCGGGGCGGATATGACCGGGCGGGATTACGACCTGCCTACAAGCCTGTCCCTTGCGGCTGCGGTGATCTGTGCCTGGCAGCCCCTGTATATCACTGACGCGGGTTTTCAGCTTTCTTTTGGCGCGATACTCGGTATCTGGCTCCTGAACCCGGTCTTCACCGAAATGTTCAGATGCGGACAAATGTTCAGATGCGGAAGGGAAGACAGGGGTGGAAAAGTATCTTCTGTGTTTTGCGCGCTGAAGAAGAAACTTCTTGAGAGTGTGAGCTCAAGCCTGGCGGTCAATCTGTTCCTTTCAGGTCCTCTGCTGTATTTCTACTTTGAAGTGCCGCCCTATTCAGTGATCCTGAATATCCTCGTGATCCCTGTCATGCCCCTTGCTATGGGGGCCGGACTGGGAGGGCTGGCGGCAGGGATGGTGCTTCCGTCTGCCGGAGGAGCGGTGCTTCAGGTCTGCCGCGCCGTACTCTGGCTGTATGACATGGCATGCGGCGCGGCGGGGAAGCTTCCGGGAAGCCGGATCGTAACGGGAAAACCGGGTCTGGCATGGCTGGCAGTATATTATGCAGTGACTGCATCAGTCTGCGCTGTGTTTTTCCGGATGGCGGAAGCGCGGAGAAAGAAGGAGAGGGAGGATACGAACGGCGGGGAAAGGGTCATACGGCCTGAACAGAGGCAGGGAGGCGGATCAAAAAGAAATGGCAGAGCACAGCCGGTGCCGGGATATATCACTCTGACTATGCGTCTCTCAGGCGCGGCACTGCTGGCATTTGCGGCTGTCATGGTACTCCTGTGCCGGGGCAGTTATACCTGGAAATCAGGGACCGAGGTCACGGTACTGGATGTGGGACAGGGAGACGGGATCCACATACGGGGACCGGAAGGGGAGAATTTCTTTATAGACGGCGGGAGCAGTGATGTGTCGTCTGTGGGGACTTATCGCATCGAACCATACCTTCTGAGCTGTGGTGTGGAGGAACTGGACTACGTCTTCCTGACTCACGGGGACGAAGACCATATCAATGGGATGACGGAACTTCTGGAAGGACAGGAACTGGGCGTCCGGATCCGGAACCTTGTGCTGCCGCCGGAGGAATACCTGGATGAAAAACTGGCTGGGATCGGTCATACTGCAGCCCGTAACGGGACAAGAGTTGTGACGATCGAGGCAGGACAGAGCCTGAGAAACGGGGATACGGATCTTGAGATCACATGTCTGGGCCCGGAGTGCGGGACTGACATGGGACCGGGAAATGGGGCGTCCCTTGTATTGGGCGCGCGGTATGGAGCATTCGGGATGCTGCTCACAGGGGACGTGGAACTGGAAGGGGAGCAGAACCTTGTCAACAGCGGAAGGCTGGGGAGGTATCCGGTCCTGAAAGCAGCGCATCACGGCTCAAGGAATTCGGGGACGGAGGAATTCCTGCAGATCGTAAAGCCGGCTGTCGCTGTGATCTCGGCAGGAAAAGATAACCGGTACGGACATCCCCACGAGGAGACGCTGGAACGGCTCACGGATGCGGGATGCATGATCTGCTCGACACAGGAGTGCGGGGCAGTCATGTTGAGGAGCGACGGGAGCAGCCTCCAGATCGAAAGCTTTCTTGAATGAAACTCCATACAGAAAGTTTTCCTGAATGGATTTCCGGCTCTTGTCAAACCCGGAGTTTTTCCTATATAATAGAGAAGTTATGAAAAGCTTGAATGAAGATCTTAAGACAGGACAATTTAAACAGATCTATCTCCTTTACGGTGAGGAGGGGTATCTGAAACGGCAGTACAGAGACCGTTTTATAAAGGCGATGCTCCCGGAAGGCGACACGATGAACTATGCCCACTATGAGGGGAAGAACATTAATGTACGGGAAGTGATCGACCTGGCGGAGACGCTGCCTTTCTTTGCACAGCGCCGCCTGATCGTGTTTGAGGATACCGGGTTTTTTAAGAGCGCGGGGGCAGAGCTGGCAGACTATATCAAGGATATGCCTGAGACAACGTATTTCATTTTCGTGGAAAATGAAGTGGACAAGCGCAGCAAACTGTACAAGGCGGTGAAGGCGAAAGGACATATCGTAGAGCTCACGACCCAGGATGAAGGGACGCTGAAGCGCTGGATCCAGGGAATCGTCCGCCGGGAGAAGAAACAGATCTCAGATTCGGTGATCCTGTACTTCCTGAATAAAGTCGGGACAGATATGGAAAATATCCAGCGGGAACTGGAGAAAGTCTTCTGTTATGCACTGGACCGGCAGGAGATCACCAGGGAGGACATCGACGCAGTCTGCGTGACCCAGATCACCAACCATATTTTTGATATGGTGAACGCGGTGGCGGACAAGAACCAGCGCAGGGCACTGGACCTGTACTATGATCTTCTTGCCCTGAAGGAACCGCCCATGCGGATCCTTTTCCTGATGATCCGTCAGTACCGTATCCTTTTCCAGGTGAAAGGGCTTTTAAAGCAGGGATACGGGAAGAAAGAGATCGCATCAAAGGCAGGGCTGCATCCTTTTGCAGCCGGGAAATATATGGACCAGGCAAAAAAGTTCCGGATGTCAGAACTCCGTGCCGTCATGGAGGACGGGGCGGATATCGAGCAGAGAGTGAAGACGGGGCTTTTGACGGACAATCTGGCTGTGGAACTTTTTATCGTGAAGCATTCCGGAAAAGCGCAGGCGTGACAGCGAAACGCCGTTTTGAGAGAACAAAAGTCTGTGGTGCTCAGCATGACAGATATAAGAGCATTGATATATGGAGGAAGAAAAGTGTCAGTAATCGATCAGAAAAAGATAAGAAATTTTTGCATCATCGCGCATATCGATCACGGAAAATCTACTCTGGCGGACCGGATCATCGAGATGACCGGACTCCTTACCAGCCGTGAGATGCAGGCGCAGGTGCTGGACAATATGGACCTGGAGCGTGAGAGGGGCATCACCATCAAAGCCCAGGCTGTGAGGACCATCTACAAAGCGGACGACGGGGAGGAGTATATGTTCAACCTGATCGACACCCCGGGGCATGTGGATTTTAATTATGAGGTGTCGAGAAGCCTTGCCGCCTGCGACGGCGCGATCCTTGTCGTGGATGCAGCGCAGGGTGTGGAGGCGCAGACTCTGGCAAACGTTTACCTTGCACTGGACCATGACCTGGACGTCATGCCTGTGATCAACAAGATCGATCTTCCCAGTGCGGATCCGGACCGGGTCAAGGAAGAGATCGAGGATGTGATCGGGATCGACGCGGAGGACGCGCCCCTGATCTCCGCGAAGACCGGCCAGAACGTCCACGAAGTACTGGAGCAGATCGTGACGAAGATCCCGGCTCCGCAAGGGGATCCGGAGGCACCTCTGAAAGCGCTGATCTTCGATTCGGTCTATGATTCCTATAAAGGTGTCATCGTGTTCTGCCGGATCAAGGAGGGGACCGTGAAGAAGGGGACACCCATGCTCATGATGGCGACGGGAGCCCGTGCAGATGTTGTGGAAGTCGGGACTTTCGGAGCCGGCCAGTTTATCCCCTGCGATGAGCTGAGCGCGGGAATGGTAGGATATATCACCGCCAGCCTGAAGAATGTGAAAGAGACCCGTGTGGGAGATACCATCACAGACGCTTCCAGACCCTGTGACGAGCCTCTCCCGGGATACAAAAAGGTGAATCCTATGGTGTACTGCGGGCTTTATCCTGCAGACGGCGCAAAATACCCGGACCTCAGGGATGCCCTGGAGAAGCTGCAGCTCAACGATGCGGCACTCCAGTTTGAGGCAGAGACTTCCGTGGCGCTGGGATTCGGTTTCCGCTGCGGCTTCCTGGGGCTTCTCCATCTGGAGATCATCCAGGAGAGGCTGGAGAGAGAGTATAATCTGGACCTGGTGACAACGGCGCCCAGCGTTATCTATAAAATACACAAGACAAACGGGGAAGTCATTGACCTGACCAATCCTACTAACATGCCGGATCCGGCAGAGATCGATTACATGGAAGAACCTATGGTGAAGGCGGAGATCATGGTGACTTCGGATTATATCGGAGCGATCATGGACCTGTGTCAGGAGCGCCGGGGAGTCTACCAGAGTATGGAATACATCGAAGAGAAAAGGGCGGTGCTCCACTATCATCTGCCCCTCAATGAGATCATTTACGACTTTTTTGACGCGCTGAAATCCAGATCCAGAGGCTACGCGTCCTTCGACTATGAGATGATGGGATATCAGCGTTCCGAGCTTGTGAAGCTGGATATCCTGATCAATAAGGAAGAAGTGGACGCGCTGTCATTCATTGTATTTGCGGGCAGCGCCTATGACCGGGGAAGACGGATGTGCGAGAAGTTGAAACAGGAGATCCCCAGACAGCTCTTCGAGATCCCGATCCAGGCGGCGATCGGAAGCAAGATCATTGCCAGAGAGACGGTCAAAGCGATGCGCAAAGACGTGCTGGCAAAATGTTACGGAGGAGATATCTCCCGTAAGAAGAAACTGCTGGAGAAGCAGAAGGAAGGAAAGAAGCGCATGCGCCAGGTCGGAAACGTAGAGATCCCGCAGAAGGCATTTATGAGTGTGCTCAAACTGGATGATGATTAAGAAGGAACTGGAACTGTATGTCCACATCCCTTTCTGTGTGAGAAAGTGCGCGTACTGTGATTTCCCCTCTTTCCCGTCAGGGGAGGCGGAGCGGAAGGCTTATGTGGATGCGCTCATACAGGAGATCCAAAGCAGAAAAGACAATTTCACAGACTACCGTGTGACCACGGTGTTTCTGGGCGGGGGAACCCCATCCGTGCTGGATGGGGAGGACACCGCCCGTCTTTTTGACGCCATTTATGAGAACTTCGATCTTGAGGGAAACCCGGAGATCACGATGGAGGTCAATCCGGGGACGGTGACAAAAGAGAAGATGGAAGCATGGAAAACGTCCGGGATCAACCGTCTGAGCATCGGCCTTCAGTCCGTGAACGACGATGAACTGAAGATGCTGGGAAGGATCCATACTTACAGAGAGTTCCTGGAGACCTATTCTCTGGCGAGGGATGCCGGATTTGAAAATATCAATATCGATCTGATCTCGGCGATACCAGGACAGACGCTAAAGAGCTGGGAGCGGACCCTTTGTACTGTGGCGGAACTCGCGCCGGAGCATCTTTCGGCTTACAGCCTTATTATAGAAGAAGGAACGCCGTTCTATGAATGGTACGGCGAGAATGGTCAGGAACAGCAGCGCAGAGGCTCTGCAGATCTTCCGCCGCTGCCCGGAGAGGAAGAGGATCGGGCGATCTACGAGAGGACGGCTGTCCTTCTGGAACAGTACGGCTATCACAGATATGAGATCTCAAATTATGCAAGACCGGGATATGAATGCCGGCACAACCTGGGGTACTGGGAGCGGAAAGAGTATCTGGGACTGGGACTGGGAGCGTCTTCCCTGATCAGGGAGGACAGATTCCATAACACAGCTGATATGAAAAAATATATGTCTGCATTTTCCGGGAGAAATCCAGACGGACACACAGGGAAGCCCGATATCGCGGAGCACCCCGCGGTCCTGGAGGGGATCGAACATCTGAGCCGGGAGGAGCAGATGTCCGAGTTTATGATCCTGGGACTCCGGAAGACGGAAGGGATATCGACAGAAGAATTCCGCAGTCTGTACGGAAAAGAGATCACGGAGGCATATGGGACTCAGATCAGCAGGTTCAAAAAGGAAGGACTGCTGACAGAAGAACATGGGAGGCTGAGGCTCACGCCCAGGGGGATCGACATCAGCAATTATGTGTTCTGCGGGTTTATCTAAAAAAATCATAAACACGGTTGACAAAAGGAAATCGTGGTGCTATCTTAATATACGGAAGATGTTAGCACTCAAAATAAACGAGTGCTAATAACCGAAAGACAGGCATCTCTGCACAGGGGAGCCGGTCCGGAGGGAGGAAAGATTCAGGATTTTCAGTCGATATTTCGGAAAGGAGGGAGAACTGTGGCGATTGATGCTTCACTGAGCGAGAGAAAGCTTATCATACTGAAGGCGATCATACAGAACTACCTCGAGACGGGGGAGCCGGTAGGCTCCAGGACTCTTACGAAATATACAGATCTGAACCTCAGTTCTGCGACCATCAGAAACGAGATGGCAGATCTGGAAGACCTGGGTTACATCTTCCAGCCTCATACCTCCGCAGGAAGGATTCCTTCTGATAAAGGATACCGGCTGTATGTCGATATGCTGATGGAGGATAAAGAGCAGGAGATCACAGAACGGGAGAACGGTCTTCTGGAGAAGACGGACAAAGTGGAACAGGTCCTGCGCCAGGCGGCGAAAGTGCTGGCGGCGAACACGAACTATGCCACGATGGTGTCCTCTCCGGTAAATAACCGTAACACACTGAAATTCATCCAGCTCTCTCAGGTGGATGCAGAACAGATCGTGGCGGTCATCGTTCTCGGCGGTAATGTGATCAAGAATAAGATCATTGAAGTTGGTGAAACACTAAGTAATGAAAACCTGCTGAAGCTGAACATGCTTCTCAATACGACGCTGAACGGAATGTCCATTGACCAGATCACGCTGGGGCTCATCGCAAGGCTGAAAGAGCAGGCCGGGATCCACAGTGAAGTGGTCGGGCATGTGCTGGACGCTGTAGCAGAGATCATCCATGTGGATGACGACATGGAGATCTATACGAGCGGAGCGACGAATATCTTCAAATATCCGGAGCTGAGCGACAAGCAGAGCGCCCAGGAGATCATCAGTGCGTTTGAGGAAAAACAGCAGCTGGCAGATCTTGTCACAGAGACACTGGCAAGTGAGGATAATCACGGGATCCAGGTTTATATCGGAGATGAGACTCCGGTAAAGAACATGAAGGACTGCAGTGTCGTGACAGCTACTTACGAACTGGGGGAGGGCATGAAAGGAACGATCGGTATCATCGGACCGAAGCGTATGGACTATGAACATGTCATGAAGACGCTGAAGACTCTGCAGAGTGAGTTGGATGCGATTTACAATAAGAATCCCAAAGGATAGGAAGGTGGAAAGCTGGTGACAGAGATGAGCAAAGAAGAGATGGTAAAGGAAGCTGTGGAAGAGGCGAAAGCCAAAGCAGCGGAAGAAGCAAAGGAAGAGGAATCTTCCGGTAATGATGAGACTGCACCGACGGAAGAAAGTGCAGAGGCTTCGGCAGAAAATAAAACGGCGGAAGAAAACGCAGAAGCGGCAGCGGATGCGGGGGAAGATGCCGGAGACAATGAGCCGAAAGAAGAAAAGAAAAAATTCTTCGGAAAGAAAAACAAGAAGGACAAAAAAGACGAGAAGATCGACGAACTTACGGATCGTCTGACCCGCCAGATGGCAGAGTTCGATAACTTCCGAAAACGTACGGAAAAGGAGAAATCCCAGATGTACGAGATCGGCGCGAAGGATATCATAGAGAAGATCCTGCCGGTCGTCGATAATTTCGAAAGAGGTCTGGCATCCATGCCGGAGGAGGAGAAAGCTACTCCGTTTGCCGAGGGTATGGAAAAGATCTATAAACAGCTTATGACCACGCTGGAGTCGATCGATGTTAAGCCGATCGAGGCGGTGGGCAAGGAATTTGATCCCGACTTCCACAATGCGGTGATGCATGTGGAGGATGAGGAACTCGGCGAGAACATTATCGCAGAGGAATTCCAGAAGGGCTACACATACCGTGACAGTGTCGTGAGACACAGCATGGTAAAAGTTGCAAACTGACATTCACGATATTTGGAATAAATAAAGAATATTTTTAAGGAGGAGCTTACTATGGGAAAAATAATCGGTATTGACCTTGGTACGACGAACAGCTGCGTGGCTGTTATGGAAGGCGGACAGCCGACAGTCATCGCAAACACAGAAGGCGCAAGAACAACACCGTCAGTTGTGGCTTTCACAAAGACAGGCGAGCGTCTGGTAGGTGAGCCTGCAAAACGTCAGGCGGTAACAAACGCAAACAGAACGATCTCTTCTATCAAGAGAGAGATGGGATCAGACTACAAGGTAGACATTGACGGAAAGAAATACTCTCCGCAGGAGATTTCCGCGATGATCCTTCAGAAACTGAAAGCAGATGCAGAGGGATACCTTGGAGAGAAAGTGACAGAGGCAGTCATCACAGTTCCGGCATACTTTAACGACGCACAGCGCCAGGCTACAAAGGATGCAGGTAAGATCGCAGGACTTGATGTAAAACGTATCATCAACGAGCCTACGGCAGCTGCACTGGCTTACGGACTTGACAATGAAAAAGAGCAGAAGATCATGGTATATGACCTCGGCGGCGGTACATTCGATGTTTCTATCATCGAGATCGGCGACGGTGTCATCGAAGTTCTTTCCACAGCAGGAAACAACAGACTGGGCGGAGATGATTTCGACCAGAAGATCACAGATTACATGCTCGCTGATTTCAAAGCAAAAGAGGGCGTTGACCTTTCCGGCGACAAGATGGCTCTCCAGAGACTGAAAGAGGCGGCAGAGAAAGCAAAGAAAGAGCTTTCCAGCGCGACAACGACAAACATCAACCTTCCGTTCATCACTGCGACAGCAGAGGGACCGAAGCACTTTGATATGAACCTGACAAGGGCGAAATTCGACGAACTGACAAGAGACCTTGTTGACAAGACAGCAGAGCCGGTAAGACGTGCGCTTTCTGACGCAGGTCTCACAGCGGCAGACCTGGGCCAGGTGCTCCTGGTAGGTGGATCTACACGTATCCCGGCTGTACAGGAGGAAGTAAAGAGACTGACAGGCAAAGAGCCGAGCAAATCTCTGAACCCGGATGAGTGTGTGGCGCTCGGAGCATCTGTA
>DWXK01000077.1 GCA_019119205.1 Candidatus Mediterraneibacter intestinavium | reverse complement strand
GCAATGAATCTATATATGAATCGCGTGGCTGTTTCTACGTTCAGTTTTTTTGATACAGGAAGAAAGCCGTCGAAAGAAACCGAACCTGAGCGCTTTTATCACGGCTTTGTGCTGGGTCTGATCGTAGAACTGGAAGACAGATACAGCGTCACGTCTAACAGGGAAAGCGGATTTGGCAGATACGATGTAATATTGGAGCCATATGACCCGAGAGATAATGCCTATATCATGGAGTTCAAAGTAAGAGACTCCGAAGATGAAATGGATTTGTCGGCTACAGTACAGTCGGCGCTCAGACAGATCAATGATAAAAAGTACGATACTGTATTGCAGGCAAAAGGCTTTCCGAATGAAAGGATTAAGAAATACGGATTTGCATTTCAGGGGAAAGAGGTCCTGATAGGGTGTGCCTGAACCGTACCGGTCATCTGCTTTCTAAACAGTCCGGATCCTTCCGGTACTGTAATGGCGTCACCCCAAACTGCTTCTTAAAAGCGGTCTGAAAATGACTCTGGCTGGAAAAGCACAGATAGCTGCTTATGACGCTGACGGATTTGTCGGTGTACTTAAGCAGCTGTTTTGCTTCTTCCATCTTACACCGCATGATAAATGCGTTCACGGAAAATCCCAGTTCTTTTTTAAAATAAGTAGAAAAATAACTCCTGCTGAACCCGGTGTGTTCCGCCACGTCTTTTGCGGTGATATGTTCGCATACATTCTGCTGGATAAAGCGGATAGCGTTCTGGATTATCCCGTCTGTTGAGACCGGCATCTGCGCCTCTTTTACGCGCTCGGCAAAGGTATATGCGACCCTCCCCATCAGCTCATAGAGCGCATCAGGGTCAGAAAGCGATTCTGCCGTCTGGATAAATGAGTCGGAGAGCTGGTATGCGGCATCCGTATCCAGTCCGCCGTCGATCGCCGCGCGCGTGGCTACGGTAGTGATCACGATGATCGTATTCTTGATCTGTCGGAGCGCTGTAGGGCCGATGATCCCTACATTTGCAAAGGATTCGTTGAACTCGAGCTGCGCCAGGGCTTCAGGCTTCCCGGTGCGGATGATCTCGTGGATCACGGACTCAATCTCGTGGGAGTGATTGTGTACGGAATCAGATCTTTTTTCGTATAATTTATCAGCCGCGCGGTCTGCCTGGATATTCTGCCGGGGCAAAAGCTCCTGTGCGGAGAGCATTTCGCCGTTCAGGCAGTAATTGATGAAAGAGAGTTTGACAAGAAAGCTGTTCAGGGAGAACTGGGGCACTCTCTGGAAAAATTCGGAGAATTCGCTGCGCGATCCCTGGGGCACGACATAATCGATATACATCTGGTGGAACTCGGAATCCGAATAAGGCGTAAGCGTGACCGGACCGAATACGAGCAGGATATCCGGGTCGGCATCCGCAGATACACATCCGAAGTAACTCCCGTACTCTGTAGACAGATAGGCGATGTGCCCGATAGCTCCGGGGCGTTTGACCAGACGGGAGAGATACTTTGCGGGCGGATAAGTGAGGGCGGACTGCTCCGGCTCTGTGTACACGATCTTCTGCTCAGAGAAACGGTACAGGTATGAGGGAATATTGGAATCAGGATAAAGCATTTTAAGGAAATCGGTGAATGAATTTGTCCGGGCCATGATTACCGCCTTTCGTAAATGTGCGAATCTTAAAAGTGAAAATCTTTCTGACAGAAAACAGTGTAGAAAAAAATCGCCCCTCTGTCAAGGAAATACAGAACAAATATATAAAATACAGGACAAAAAGAAAATACAATGCACATTTCTTAAATTAAAATAAACCCACAAGATGAAACAAGGAGGAGAACAGCATGGACAAGGAGAAGATCAGAGAGCTGGTCTCGCAGATGACACTGGAAGAAAAAGCGGGCTTATGTTCCGGGGCGGATTTCTGGCATACCAAAGCGGTGGAGCGGCTCGGGATTCCGGCTGTGATGGTGTCCGACGGACCCCACGGCCTGCGCAAACAGGATGAAGCAGGCGATCATCTGGGAATCAACGACAGCATCAAAGCGGTCTGCTTCCCGGCGGGGTGCGCGCTTGCCTCAAGTTTTGACAGAGAGCTTGCGGAAAAGATGGGAGAGACCATAGGGCAGGAATGCCAGGCGGAGGATGTAAGCACCATTTTAGGACCTGCGGTGAACATTAAGAGATCCCCGCTGTGCGGAAGAAATTTTGAGTATTATTCAGAAGACCCGTACGCGGCATCCGAGATGTCGTCGGCATTTATCAGAGGCGTGCAGAGCAAAAACGTAGGGACCAGCGTGAAGCATTTCCTGGCGAACAATCAGGAGAAACGCAGGATGACAAATTCTTCGGATGTGGATGAGCGGACGCTGCGTGAGATCTATATGGTGCCCTTTGAAGGGGCGGTAAAGAACGGGAAACCGTGGACTGTGATGAATTCATACAACCGGATCAACGGAACTTTTGTCGGGGAGTCAAAAGAATACCTCACAGATCTTCTGAGAGAGGAATGGGGATTCGACGGGTATGTTGTATCCGACTGGGGCGCGGTAAATGACAGGGTAGAAGCGCTGAAAGCCGGAATGGATCTGGAAATGCCCTCTTCAAACGGTGTGAATGACGCACTGATCGTAAAGGCGGTGCAGGAAGAGGCGCTGGAAGAAGCAGTGGTGGACGAGGCATGTGAGCGGATCCTGAATATTGTATTCCGGTACATGGAGAACCGGGATGAGAATGCAGTCTTTGACAGAGAGAAGGATCATGAGACTGCGGCATCGGTCGAGGAAGAATGTATCGTCCTTCTGAAGAATGAATACGGTGAAAACGGGAAGAGCATCCTTCCGCTGGAAAAAGAACAGAAGATCGCCTTTATCGGCAAATATGCGGAAGCGCCCCGGTATCAGGGCGGCGGAAGTTCTCATATCAACAGCTGGAAGGTAGAGTCCGCTCTGGAAGCGGTAAAGGGTCTTGCAGAAGTGACTTACGCGAAAGGGTTTGACGATGCAGAGGACAAAGCCGATGAAGCGCTGGAAGCAGAAGCGGTGAAGGCGGCGAAAGAAGCGGATGTGGCTGTGGTATTCGCCGGGCTTCCGGACAGCTTTGAATCGGAAGGCTATGACCGGAAGCATCTGAACCTTCCGGACTGCCAGAACCGTCTTATTGAGAAAATCTGTGGCGTACAGAAAAATGTGGTCGTGGTACTCCACAACGGTTCTCCGGTCGTGATGCCGTGGAAAGACAGGGTGTCTGCGATCCTGGAGGCCTACCTTGGCGGACAGGCAGTCGGAAAGGCAGAGGTAAAAATCCTCTTCGGAGAAGTGAATCCATCCGGAAGACTGTCCGAGACATTTCCGAACCGCCTGGAGGATACACCGTGTTATCTGACCTACGGTAAAGGCAAAGATCATGCGGAGTACAGAGAAGGAGTGTTTGTGGGATACCGGTATTACACCACCCGCGACATGGAAGTACAGTATCCGTTCGGGTACGGACTTTCCTATACCACATTCGGATACAGTAATATGACCACAGATAAGACTGAACTGACAGACGCGGAGACATTGAGCGTAAGCGTGGATGTTAAGAACACAGGGGACTGCCCGGGTAAGGAAGTGGTGCAGCTCTACGTGGCTCCGGTGAACTCGGAAGTGCCGAGGCCGGCGCGGGAACTGAAAGGTTTCGAAAAAGTCTCACTGGAACCGGGAGAGAAAAAGACCGTAGCCTTTACGATGGATGACCGTGCTTTCGCAATATGGAATGCAGACCTTCACTGCTGGGATGTGCCGGATGGCACATACATGATCCAGATCTGCCGGAACGCTCAGGAAGTGATCCTGGAGAAAGAGGTCCAGGTGAAGAATACAAAACGCCCGAGGCAGAAATATACGGCGAACACCTGCATGGGCGAGCTTATGTCAGATCCGAAGGCTCAGCAGATCCTGGGACAGATGATGGCCGGGGACGAGCAGGCGAAAGAGATGGCGGATTCTGCAGTTGGTGATGTTATAAATCAGGAGATGCTGGCGGCAATGATGCAGGATATGCCGCTTAGGCAGCTTGTCAGCTTCGTGCCGGGCATGACCTGGGATTCGGTCAACGGATTGCTTTCGGCGCTGAATGCAGATTGACACAGAAGAAAAATATGAGATATTCTAAAAAGAGGAAGAGAGGTAAGAAGAATGGCAAAGAAACCATTGGGAAAAGACAAACTGGGAGTCCAGAAAGTCATGAGAATGTCGGACTATCTGGGGGACGCGGCAGGGCAGTTTTCACTGAACGCGATCAGCGGTCTGATCGGACAGCTTACATATTTCTATACAGATAAAGTAGGCGTTGCAGCGGGAGCGATCGCTACTGCGCTGCTGGTCGTCAAGATTCTTGACGCGTTTACCGACATCATCATGGGATATGTTGTCGATCATACGGCTCCGGGGAAAGAAAAATACAGACCGTGGATATTCCGTATGATCCTCCCCATGGCGCTTATCATGATATTGATGTTTACTGTTCCTTCTAATGTAAGTTCGACAGTCCAGATCGTATATCTGTTCATTACGAACTTCTTGTTCTCAGCAGTTATTTACACAATTATCTGTGTACCTTACCAGGCTATCATGGTGGTCCGCACCAACAGCCAGGAAGAGCGTGCGAAGATGGGAACATGGCGTGCGGCAGCCGGCTATGTATCCGGAATGATCATTGCGGTGATGATCATCCCGATCACGAACATGCTGGGCGGCGATCAGAAGGCATGGGTGATCTTCAGCGCGGTGCTGGCGGTGATCTCAGCGCTCCTTTTGTTTGTTACTTATAAGACGAGCAAAGAATATCCGGCGATGGACGGACAGGAAGCGGATGTCTCCGCAGAGCCGGAGGAAGAAAGCGTTCCGTTCTCGGAAGCATTAAAGAATCTGTTCCACAATAAATACTGGGTGATGGCGCTTGTCCTTGCAATCTGTTCCAATATTTTCTACGGACTGTCAAATTCATCAGGAACATACTACTGTAAGTGGATCTACGGAAACGACAACCTTGTGGGAATCCTCGGAGGCGTGGGGCTGATCCCGACGATCCTCGGCTTTGTGGCAACACCGGTCCTGATCAAGACTCTCGGTGTTACAAAATCCCTGCGTGTTTCCTTTGTTATCGGAATCGTGGGAAATGTACTCCGACTGCTCAACCCGTATAACTTTGTTTACAATGCCGTATTAGGATGCTTTTCCACTTTTGCGAATATCCCTATGATGTGCCTTCTCGGGACCGTTACTGCGATGTCCATAGACTACAATGACTACAAATACGGAAAACGCATGGTGGGTTCTTCCCAGGCGGCCGCAAGCTTTGGTTCTAAAGTAGGAAACGGCGTGGGAGCATCCATGATCGGATGGTGCCTTGCGATCGCAGCGTATGACGCGACGGCGACAGTGCTGACTCCCGCGGTAGAACAGGCAATATTTACATTCAATATTTATGCGCCGCTGGCGATGTTCGTGATCATGTTCATCATCGCGATGAAATTTGACCTCGAGAAGAAACTTCCGGGCATACACGAAGAACTGGAAAAAAGAAAAGCATCTTCAAATAAATAAAATGATTATTATGCTGCCCCGCCATCCTGACGGGGCAGTAAGTGAATCTGACGAGGAGGAAGAAAACCATGAAAATATATGACCTGAGGACAGAATACCGTGAGAACCCGATCGGACTTGCCGTGAAAAGCCCGCGCTTTTCATGGAAAATGCGGACAGACGAAAAGAACACAGTCCAGCGTATTTACCGGATCGAAGTGACATGCAATGGAGAAACTGTGTGGGACACCGGCATGCGGGAAAGCAGCGAGTCTGTCCTGGTTCCCTATGAAGGTGCAGCGCTGTGTGATGAGACTCTTTATAGTGTGAAAGTGACCGTATGGGATAATTACGGACAGGCTGACAGTGCTGACATGACTTTTGAGACGGGGATGTTTGACCCGCAGGCATTCTGCGCTCAGATGATCACTCATGATTTTGCAAATGAAGAGACAGCCTGCCCGGTCTTCTATAAAA
Organism: Candidatus Mediterraneibacter intestinavium; assembly: GCA_019119205.1. GTDB lineage: Bacteria > Bacillota > Clostridia > Lachnospirales > Lachnospiraceae > Mediterraneibacter > Mediterraneibacter intestinavium. The sequence goes on along the minus strand of DWXK01000077.1, from coordinate 28,590 downwards.
ATATCACATTGATAGGAGATGTGGAGAAAGCAAGGCTATACGCTACGGCGCAGGGAGTTTACGAGTTTGCGATAAACGGCGAAAAAGCCGGAGAAGACCGGATGACTCCGGGATGGACCAGCTACCACAACCGTCTCCAGTATCAGACCTATGACGTGACAGAACAGTTGAAAAGCGGGGAGAACCTGCTGGAGATGACGGTCGGAAACGGGTGGTACAAGGGCATCCTGGGATTTATGTGCACCCCGGATATCTACGGCGGCCGTGTGGGCGCGTTTGCGGAGCTGCACGTTACATATGAAGACGGCGTGCAGGAAGTGATCTGCACGGATGAGAGCTGGGGTGTGCGCACCGGCGAGATCCGTTACAGCGAGATCTACATGGGCGAGACCATTGATACGGACAGTCCGCATATCCGGGAAGGCAAAGTCTCCGTCAAAGAATTTGACAATGGCATCCTTACCGCTCAGGAGAATGAACCGGTCCGCATCACAGAGCGCATCCCTGCAAAAGAACTGATCGTGACCCCGAAGGGAGAGCGTCTGGTTGATTTCGGACAGAATATCACCGGGCTGGCAGAGATCCGGATCAAAGGGCAGAAGGGGCAGAAGATCACGGTGCGCCACGCAGAGGTGCTTGATAAGGACGGAAACTTCTATCCTGAGACACTGCGTCAGGCAAGATCCGTTGACACCTATATCTGCAATGGGGAAGAGCAGACATTCCTGCCTCATTTTACTTTCCATGGGTTCCGCTATATCTGCGTGGAGGGCATTGATGACATGAAACCGGAGATGTTTACCGCCTGCGTGATGCACTCCGATATGGAAACTATCGGATCTTTCCATACATCCAATAAAAAGATCAACCAGCTCCAGAGCAACATTTCCTGGGGCATGCGGGACAACTTCCTCGACATTCCCACCGACTGTCCGCAGAGAGACGAGCGCCTCGGCTGGACAGGGGACGCCCAGGTGTTTTCGTGGACGGCGTCGTATAACCGGAATACAGCGCTTTTCTTCAGCAAATGGATGAGGGATATGTCGGCGGAATCTTCTCTTGAAAAAGGAGTGCCCCATGTGGTGCCGGATATCCTGGGCTCCTACAGTTCCTCTGCATGGAGCGACGCTGCGGTCATCGTTCCCTGGACGGTGTACCAGACCTATGGGGATAAGAGGATACTGGAGGAAAACTGGAGATGTATGCACGAGTGGGTGGATTACATTACAAACAACTGTGAAGAAAACGGACTTTGGATGACCGGGTTCCAGTACGGTGACTGGCTGGCACTTGACAAGGAAGAGAGCGCGGACCGCACCGGCGCTACGGACAAGTATATGATCGCCAACGCATATTACCTGTATGTGACGGATCTGGTAAAACAGACGGCGGATGTTCTCGGATATGCGGACGCGAAAGAGAAATATGCTGCCCTGTATGAAAAGACGCTGGAAGCATTTCGGAGAGAGTATTATACAGAGACCGGACGCATCGTCAGTGAGACCCAGACCGGATGTATCCTTGCTCTCTACTTTGACCTGGCAAGAGAGAAGGACAGGAAGCGGATCTTGAAGACTCTGCTCACAAATATCGAAAATCATAAGAATCATCTGGCGACCGGGTTTGTCGGGACTCCGTATATCTGCCATGCGCTCTCCGAGAACGGGGCGCACGATATGGCATGTACCCTGCTCATGAGGGAAGACTACCCGTCCTGGCTGTACGCGGTCAATATGGGCGCGACGACCATCTGGGAGAGATGGGATTCCATCAAGCCGGACGGCACGTTCGACGAGTCGGGCATGAATTCCCTGAACCATTACGCATACGGCTCCATCGGCGACTGGATGTACCGCAAGACGGCGGGCATCAACCAGCTGGAACCGGGATATAAGAGGATACTCATTAAACCGATGCTCGTCAAAGGGATCGAGGAAGCAGAAGGCGCGTTTGAATCTCCCTACGGGAAGATCGTCAGCAGCTACAGCTGTAAAGACGGGAAACTCCATATCCACGCGGAGATACCGGCGAATACTACAGCAGTGATCGTCCTGCCGGAGAAGGAAGAAGAGTTGGAAGTCGGTTCCGGTGTCTATGACTATGAATACGATACAGAGACAAGCCTGAAGACTCTGCGTTTTAGTATGGACAGCACGCTGGCGGAGATCGTGGCGGAGCCGCTGGCGGTGCAGATGTTCGAGCAGCTCGCGCCGGGTATGCTGGACGGTCCGATGATCCAGATGGCGATGCAGATGACGTTCGCTGAGATGCTGGGAGCGGCTCCGGATGCGAGACCGATGTTTGAGGCGGTCGTGAACGCGCTGAACGCGCAGGAGGAGTCCTGATATGAGCCTGATGCAGAAGATTATGTTTTCTTTGATAAAACGCGGGCAAAAACCGTATGACCCGTCCCAGCCACATGATTACGCTGTAAAGCGCGTGGCAGAAGAAAAAGGAGTCCCTCAGAAGCTCCCCAAGGGGATTATGAGCCGTGAGGTTGAACTGGATGGCACGGATGGGGAATATCTTTTTTCAGACCATAATCCAAAAGACAGGTGTATATTGTACATCCACGGAGGAGGCTTTGTGACAGGGAGCACAAAGACTGTACGCCCGCTGACAGGAGAACTGGTGAAGCAGACAGGATGCAATCTGTACAGCATACGTTACAGGCTGGCGCCGGAACATCCGTTTCCGGCGGCTCCTGAAGATTGCTTCCGGGCGTACTGCGCACTGGCGGAGAAATACGACGGAGAAGGGATTGCTGTTATAGGAGAAAGCGCCGGCGCAACATTGACACTGGCTACAGTTCTGCGTGCAAAAGACGAGGGAATCCCTCTGCCGGCATGTACAGTAGTTCTTGCTCCGGCGGTGCAGTTTGACCAGGAATTCCCAAGCCACCGTGAGAATCTGGCGACAGACTGTATGGTCTCTAATCTCTCGGAAGAGGTGCGTGCGACCTATCTTGTCACGGGAGACCCGGCGGTACTGCATAATCCGTATGCAGCTCCATATTACGGCAATTATAAAGGTTTTCCCCCTACGCTTATCATTGCGTCGGATTCTGAGGTGCTCAGAGATGACTCCGTATTTCTGCATCAGAAGATGAAAAAAGCAGGGGCAGAGAGCAGGATTCATCTTTATCCCGGCATGATGCATATTTTTCCGGTTGCTCCGTCGCTCCCTGAGAGCAGGCAGGCACTTCGTGAGATTGGAGAGTTTGTCCGTGAAAAGCAAAAAAGCCATTTGCAGGAAAAAACAGGAGGTGCAGATAAATGAAGGTTGAAAACATTACGTGCGAGCGTGTCCACACGCCGCTGGCAGTCGCAAACCGCCACCCAAGGTTTTCATGGGAAATGAAGTCAGAAGAAAAGAATGTGTTCCAGAGCGCATATGAGATTACAGTAAAAGATCACACAGGCGCCCTTGTCTGGGACAGCGGAAAGGTACAGAGCAGGGAAACGGTCGATATCGCATACGCTGGCGCGCCGCTTGTATCCTCCGGCAGATATGTCTATCGGATCACAGTATGGGACAACTTTGGAAATGAGGAGGTAAGCAAAGAGGGACGATTTGAGACAGCTCTGTTTGACAGAACGGACTGGAAAGCGCAGTGGATCGAGCCGTCAGAGCCTCTTCCGCAGCTTGCGGAGAACCCACTGCCCAAAGCTCAGGAGATCTGGGGCGAGTGCATGGCGGCGATGATGCGGGGCGAGCAGCCGAAGTATTATCTGGACAGCGATATCTGGGCGCTGTTTGACGCAGAACCCTATGACCCGCCGGTCCGGTTCCGCCGCACATTCAAACTGAAAGAAAAGCCGGAATATGCGAAAATCTATATGACCGCCCACGGCATCTACAACCTGTCTGTCAATGGGAAGAAAGTGCCGGGAACTCTGCTTGCTCCGGGATTTACTACCTATGAGAAACGGCTGAAATACCAGGCTTACGATGTGACAGAATTCCTGCAGGCAGGGGAAAACGCTCTCTGCGCGACTGTGGCGGACGGCTGGTACAAGGGCAAGATCGCCCTTGGAAAAGGCTGCGAGTACGGAGAAGTTCCCGGTCTGCTCTTTCAGATGGAGATGTGGGGACAGGACGGGAGGAAGAGCGCTCTTTATTCGGACGGAAAATTCACCTGTTCTTTTGACGGCCCGATCCGCTATGCGGATCTTTTCCGAGGGGAATATGTGGATGCCCGGAACGACGACGGCGACCCCTCTGAAGCTGTGTATGCAGCGGAGGGATGGAAGCCGGTAAAGGAGAAGGGATTTGGAAAAGAGCAGTATGATATACTGACGGCGCAGAGCGCTCCTCCGGTCGAAGTGTATGAGGAGATACCGGCAAAAGAGATCATGGTGACGACAAATGGTGAGACTGTGATCGATTTCGGTCAGAACATGGCGGGCGCGGTCCGCGTGGAGGTCCATGCAGACGCCGGAGAGAAGATCAGCTTTGAGCACGGCGAGATGCTGGATGCGGAAGGCAATTTTATCTATGCCTTTACGGACAGCACCCGTGAGCAGAAGGATGTGTACATCAGCGCCGGAAAGAGAGGGGAAGTTTTTGAGCCGGAGTTTACATATCACGGGTTCCGCTATGTGCGGGTGACCGGGGGGAAAGACTGGAAACCGGAACAGTTTACAGCGAAAGCGTTCAGCAGCGCGAATCCGGTGACAGGGTCTTTCCGGTGTTCAGATGAGAAACTGAACCGGCTTCAGCACAACATTTACTGGAGTCAGCGTTCCAATACGGTGGGAATCCCCACCGACTGCCCCACAAGGGAGAAGGCGGGATGGACCGGCGATGTAGTGACATACGGAGAAACAGCGCTTTACAATCAGGAAATGACAGCGTTTTTTGAGGACTGGCTGGAAAGCGTCCGCAGGGAGCAGAAGGAGAACGGGCATGTGATGAATACGGTGCCTCTGATCAAAAATTATATCCAGCAGACCTATGCAGGGTCTCTCGGCTGGGGCGACGTCATCCTGACTCTCCCTCTGGAGCTGTACCGTCAGGAAGGGGATAAGAGCGTGCTGGCAACATGCCAGGACGCAATGGAGAAGTGGGTGAACGCGATGCAGGCTGCCGCTTCGGAACTGCCGCCCGGTGTGGAGGACAGTCCGAAAAACGAAAACCAGCATTATCTTATCAATACAGGGTTCCATTTCGGGGACTGGCTGGTGCCCAGTGTGAAAAATGAAGCCGGATTCTCCGACGGCCCTGCCTCATCTTTCCTGACGATGAACGTAGTCGATACCGCGCTTCTGGCGGCGGATGCCGATATGCTCGCCGAAGTCCTGGAGATCCTGGGAGAAGAGGAAAAGGCAGAAGAATACCGGACATATGGGCAGAGAGTCCGCAGAGCGTTCCGCGAGGAACTGTGTACAGAAGACGGAAAACTGAAGCAGGAGATGCAGGGCAGTTATATCCTTGCCTTGAAATATCATATGATCCCGGCGGAGATGGAGAAGAACTTTGCAGCAAGGCTGGAAGAGATGATACTGGAGAATGACTGTAAACCGGACGCCGGGTTTATGTCAGTGCCGCACATCCTGGATGTGCTCTGTGACTGTGGATACCGGGAACTGGCATGGAAAGTCCTGAACCAGAACGGGTGCCCGGGCTGGATCTATGAAGTGGAGCACGGCGCGACTACCATGTGGGAGAACTGGGATGCAGTCCGCCCGGACGGACAGGTGGACGGATGTTCCTTTAACCATTATGCGTTCGGCTGTGTGGGCAGTTTCCTGTACCGCAGAGTACTGGGGATAAAGAATGACGGAACCGGTTATGACAGGGTCCTGCTGGAGCCGGGGTATGACTTCGGACTTGACTGGGCGGAAGGGGCTTACCACAGCGTACACGGCGAGATAAAGCTTCGCTGGGAGAAGAAGGAAACGCCGGACGGCTCCAGCAGAGAAAGGATAAAAATAAGCGGCGTTATCCCGCCGAACACGGAGGCGGAACTGGTGCTCCCTGACGGAAAGACAGAAAAGCTTGGCAACGGAGCATTTGTGAAAGAGTATATCAGATGAGAGAGGACTCCTGCCTGCCCGAGCGGTGAGTGAAAGATCTGTCTGCGGTTAAAAAGGGGAAAGAAAAGAATGTGTCAGAAGAAGAGGAACACAAGGAAAGAAGACGCGGGCAGTGTGGTATATCAGGAAGCACGCCGCTGCGGAATCGGGTAGATGTACTGAAAGTTTTTTCCAATTTAAAAAACGGGATTGAAAAAGAACGTGTGTTCTGATAGTATAATATTAGAACACACGTTCTTTTTTTCTAAGTAAAAACCAGGGTTCCTGATAGGATCCGCAGGCGAATCTTCGTATTGTGCAGAAAATAGATTGAAATCCTGGGAAGGAGATGGGCAGAAATGAAAAAAAAGAGAGTCTACGTTTGTATTGACCTGAAATCTTTCTATGCCTCTGTGGAATGCCGGGAGAGACATCTGGATCCGATGACTGCAAACTTGGTCGTGGCGGATCCGGAGCGGACGGAGAAGACGATCTGTCTCGCCGTATCTCCTGCGATGAAAGCCATGGGGATCCCGGGGAGATGCAGGGTGTTTGAGATCCCGGAGGGGATCCGATATATCATGGCACCGCCGCGGATGCAGCTCTATATTGACTATTCTGCCGAGATATACGGTATTTATCTGAAATATATCTCGAAAGAGGATATCCATGTTTACAGCATTGACGAAGTTTTTATGGATGTGACGGATTATCTGGAGATGTATCAGATGTCCGCAAAGGAACTGAGCATCCGGATGATGCAGGACGTCCTGGAAAATACCGGGATCACGGCGACTGCCGGGATCGGGACCAATCTCTATCTGGCAAAGGTGGCTCTGGATATCACGGCGAAGCATGTGGAGGACCACATCGGGATACTGGATGAGGAGACCTATCGGATGACGCTGTGGGACCATAAGCCGCTGACTGATTTCTGGAAGGTGGGGAAAGGGACTGTGAACCGGCTCGCGCGGGCAGGAATCACGACCATGAGGGAGATCGCCCGGGCAGATGAAGATCTGCTGTATCGGATGTTCGGCGTGGATGCGGAACTTCTGATCGACCATGCGTGGGGGCGGGAGAGCACTACGATGGCGGACATCAAAGCGTATAAGCCGAAGTCCAATTCCCTATCCAGCGGGCAGGTCCTCCCCAGGGATTATCATTTTGAAGAGGCGAAGCTCGTGGCGAAGGAGATGGCGGATTCTCTCTGCCTGGAACTGGTGGAAAAAGGTCTGGTCACCGATTCTGTCACCCTCCATGCGGGGTACAGTTACCGGCTGGAGAAGAAGTCGGCGCACGGTTCCGCTGATCTGAATTCCGCAACGAGTTCTTCCAGGCGGATCATTGCCTGTACGGAGCAGCTTTTTGAGCGGATCGTGGACCGGCGGACTCCGGTGAGGCGGCTCAGCCTGACTTTGAACCATGTGATGGATGAGGCATACCGTCAGTATGACCTCTTTACCAGCCCGGAGGAGCTGGAGAAGGAGAACCGGCTCCAGAAGGCTGTGATCGATATCAAGGAGAAGTTCGGGAAAAATGCCCTTCTGCGCGGGATGGACCTGCAGGAGGGAGCGACGGCGGCGGAGAGAAACTGTCAGATAGGAGGTCACAGAAGTGGAAACCAGGGGAAAGATGAGCAGGGAGATGCGGGCAAAGCAGTTCATGCCCTTCGCAGCGCTGAAAGGATATTCCGAAGCGCTGCGAAGAAAGGAAAAGATCACGGTGCCGAAACCGGAGTTCTCTGAGGAATATCAGGAAGAACTGGACCGGAAGCTGAGGCAGGTGCATAAAAACGATATGGTCTCGGTGGTGTATTTCTCCAGAGGAGAATTCCGGAAAGTGACCGGGATGGTAGCCCGGATCGATCCCACGGCGAAGCTGCTCAAAGTGGTTGATACGAAGATCCCGATGGGGGATATCTATGAGATCGAGGAGCAAAGGCACCTTTGAAAGTGCTTTTCGCGGCAATGAAGCGTTTGGCAGAACGGGGGACCGCTTTATACGGCCCCGTTCAGGATCTCTGCCAGATCTTTCTCCGGCGTTGAAGTCGGATGGATCTCATAATTTTCCACCAGGATCTTCAGCACTCCGGGCGACAGGAACGCCGGCAGCGTTGGCCCGAGATAGATGTTTTTGATGCCGAGGTGGAGCAGCGTGAGCAGGATGCAGACTGCTTTCTGTTCATACCAGGACAGCACCAGCGTGAGCGGAAGATCATTGACCCCGCAGCCAAACGCATCTGCGAGAGCGACGGCGACTTTGATCGCGCTGTACGCGTCATTGCACTGTCCCATGTCCATGATCCGGGGCAGTCCCCCTATAGTGCCGAGGTCGAGATCGTTGAAACGATACTTTCCGCAGGCGAGGGTGAGCACGGCTGTATCGGAGGGAGTCTGTTTTACAAACTCTGTATAATAGCTGCGCCCCCTGCGGGCTCCGTCGCATCCTCCGACCAGGAAGATGTGGCGCAGGGCGCCGCTCTTTACCGCGTCGATGACCTGATCCGCAGCGGACAGGACAGCGTTGTGGCCGAATCCTGTCGTGACTTCCGTTCCGCCGTTGATCCCCGAGAATTCCTGATCTTCCGTATATCCGCCCAGTTCCAGAGCCTTTTCGATGACCGGCGTGAAATCTTTCTCTTCGCCGATATGGAGGACTCCCGGGCAGGAGACGACTTCTGTTGTAAATACCCGGTCAGCATAGCTTTCCTTTGGCGGCATCAGACAGTTTGTGGTAAACAGGACCGGTGCCGGGATATCTGCAAATTCCTTCTGCTGGTTGTGCCATGCGGTCCCGAAATTCCCTTTCAGATGCGGATAAGCTTTCAGTTTCGGGTATGCGTGGGCGGGGAGCATCTCCCCGTTGGTGTAGATGTTGATCCCTTTCCCGGCAGTCTGCTCCAGAAGAAGCTGAAGGTCTCTCAGGTCGTGCCCGCTGATCACGATAAAAGGTCCTTTCTCTACTTTCAGCGGTACGACTGTAGGTACGGGATCACCGTAAGTTTCTGTGTTTGCCTTATCCAGAAGTTCCATACATTTCAGGTTGATCTCCCCGACTTTCAGGACGACGGGAAGGAGCTGATCCGGCTCCCAGTCCTCGCCGACCGCGAACAGCCCTTCATAGAAAAAGGAGTTGACTTCCTCGTCGGAATACCCGAGCACCATGGCGTGATACGCATATGCGGCCATGCCCCGCAGTCCGAACAGGATGAGGGATTTCAGGGAACGGATATCCTCGTCTGCGTTCCAGAGCTGAGCCATATCATAATCCTCATTTTTGATGCAGGGCTGCGCACAGGTTCCGCAGTGTGGGGCGAGGGCATTTTTTTCTCTCGTTACATTTTTGATCTGCTCTCGTAAGGTTTCCTCATTGAAGTTTACGTTTGTGATCGTTGTGAAGAGACCTTCGATCATTGCACGGCTGGTACTTTCAGAGGGGACACTTCCGGACGAAGCACGGGCAAGTCCGATCAGGGCTCCCGTAAGTTCATCCTGAAGTTTAGCCACATCTGAGGTCTTTCCGCAAACTCCGGATCTTCCTGTGCATCCTGTGCATCCGGCGGTCTGTTCACACTGAAAGCAAAACATATTATCTGACATTTTATTAACCTCCTGGTCATGTAAATTTTTGTTGTGCTGCTTGACTTCACGTGATGATCATAGTACGATGATCAAAATAAATCGGTTGTTTTTACAACGAAAGGACGATCATGGAAAAATATATCACACTCTTGAAAAATTCAAAGCTGTTCCAGGGGATCGACGGGAAAGAGATCACATCCATGCTCGGCTGCCTGTCCGCTGTCAGGCGGAAGTATCGCAAAGGAGAGATGGTGTTTCGGAGAGGAGAGCGGATCGACAGCGTGGCGCTGCTGCTGGAGGGGAGCATCCATATCCAGAAGGAGGATTACTGGGGAAATCTGAGTATTTTAAATGAGATCGCAGAAGGGGAGATCTTCGGAGAAGTGTATGCCTGTCTGGGGAGTGAAGAGATACTGAATAACGCCGTCGCAGTAAAAGACAGTGAAGTGCTTTTTCTGGATGTGAAGCGGATCCTGACCATGTGCCCGTCGGCATGTCCGTTCCACGGACGGCTGATCCGCAACCTGCTCTCCGTGCTGGCGCAAAAGAACAAGATGCTGACGCAGAAGATGGAGCATATGTCGAAAAGAACGACCCGTGAGAAGCTGTTGTCCTATCTGTCGGAACAGTCACAGCGAGCCGGAAGCCCGGTCTTTGACATCCCTTTTAACCGGCAGCAGCTGGCGGATTTCCTGTCTGTGGACCGGAGCGCCATGTCTGCGGAACTGGGAAGGATGCGGGATGAAGGGCTTCTGAGGTTTCGGCGGAATCATTTTGAATTGAGATAGCGGAGGAGGGGATGACATATCAATCTCCGCTTCCATATTTTTTACACAGCAGGGTAAAAGCTACAATCAGGACAGTGTTTTTGCCATCCAGATATGGGGATGATCCTCGTCCAGGTCCGGTGTCCCATATGCTGTGTAACCCTGTTTCTCATAGAAGGGGCGGGCCTGTTCCTGCGCGTGGAGGACGATTCTGGAGCCTCCGGCTTTCCGTATCGCCTCTTCGGCAGCCAAGAGCACCCGGGAACCGAGATGCTGTCCGCGGGATTCTTTTCTGACGGCGATCCGCCCCACGATATATTCCCCCGCGGATGTGCCGGGAAAGAAACGGCATGTCGCAGCGGGAGTTCCTTCTATATATAATACAAGGTGGGATGCAGTCTCATCTGCTTTATCAAATTCATCATGAAATCCCTGTTCTTCCATAAAGACTGCTCTTCGGATGCGCGCCGCGTCTTCGGGAAGCGCGCGGAAGATCCTGACCTCTGTTTTCATTTCACATCATATCCTTTCGCTTCTATAAGATTTGTGATATTCCTTAAAAAAGTTGAAAATAACCTTAGCACAGTGCCCAAAGAGTGTCAAGATATATTGACAAACATGGGCGTGTACCCTAAACTTAATGAGGTTCAACATAAAGATAAGAAGATACATGGCAAGGAGTGAGACCATGAGTGAGAATATCATTGAATTAAAAAATATCAAGAAAGTCTTCGACGATACCGTCGTTGTGGAGGATTTTAACCTGACAGTGAAAAAAGGAGAGTTTGTCACATTCCTGGGACCGTCCGGATGCGGGAAGACGACAACGCTTCGGATGATCGCGGGATTTGAATTCCCCACAGAGGGGGAGATCCTTCTGAACGGCGAGGATATCAGCCATATCCCGCCGAACTTGAGACCCATCAATACGGTGTTTCAGCGGTACGCGCTGTTTCCCCATTTAAATGTCTATGAGAATGTGGCATTTGGGCTGAACTTAAAGAAGCTGCCTAAGTCCGTGATCGACGAGAAGGTAAAACGTGTGCTGGAAGTGGTGGATCTGGAAGGGTTTGAGAAAAGGAAGATCTCGACGCTGTCCGGCGGACAGCAGCAGAGGATCGCCATCGCCCGCGCCATTGTCAACGAGCCGGATATCCTGCTCCTGGATGAACCGTTGGGGGCGCTGGACTTAAAGATGCGCCAGGAGATGCAGCTGGAACTGAAATCCATGCATGAACAGCTGGGGATCACATTTATCTATGTGACTCACGATCAGGAGGAAGCGCTGACCATGTCCGATAAGGTGGTGGTCATGTCTGACGGAATGATCCAGCAGATCGGAACGCCGGAAGAGATCTACAATGAACCGAAGAATGCGTTTGTAGCTGACTTTATCGGCGAGAGCAATATTTTCGAGGGGCGCATGGCGGCATCCATGACGGTGGAATTCTGTCAGACAAAATTCCCCTGTGTGGATAATGTGCCGAAGGATACCAGGGTAGATGTGGTGGTGAGACCGGAGGATGTTGTCATTACCTGCCCGGAGGACGGACAGCTTCAGGGAACCGTGGATTCTGTCGTGTTCAAGGGAATGTATTATGAGATCACTGCCCTGTGCGGAGAGAACGAGATCGTGATCCAGAGCACGAGAAATGTGGAGCCCGGAAGTGAGATCGGTATGCGGATCGGACCGGACGAGATCCATGTCATGCCTGCAGGCGTGCTGATGAATGTGTTTGAGGGAGTGATCACAAAGGAGGGACGGGCGGCGTTTGCCGGCGGAGAGTACGCATGTGACCTGACCCAGCTCTATGAAGGTTCCAGGCGGAGCGGTGAATCCACAGTCATCACTGCGGACGGGCAGGAGATCAGCCTGGCAGGCCTGGAAGTGACGGTGGAGGTGCCGGTCAAGGCAGTCTCCATGAGCGACGAGGCAAGAGAGTACCGGGCGCATGGAAATATCATTTCTTTCATATATAAAGGAAGCCACTATAACTATACGGTGCGGACTGCAGACGAGGAAGACTTTGTACTGGATGAGGACGATCTGTGGAACGAGGGAGACCATGTCAGCCTGATGATCCCGGAAGACCAGATCATATTGAAAAGAAGGTAGGGAATGATGATGAAAAATATTCGATTCAGCCGGAAACAGCTGTGCATCCCGTATGCCCTGTTCCTGATCTGTTTTGTAGTGCTCCCCCTTGCCGTGATCGTTTATTATGCGTTTACGGACGGGAGCGGAAGATTTACTTTGGCGAACCTTCTGAACTTTTTTACAAACGGGAATACCATCGGAACACTCTGCTACAGCCTTGTGATCGCGGCGGTGGTAACGCTCGTCTGTCTCCTTGTCGCCTATCCGGTGGCGTATGTGCTGGCGCGCAGCGGCCTCAAACGGGGACCGGTGATCCTGATGCTGTTTATCCTGCCCATGTGGATCAACTTTACGCTGAGGGTGACGGCATTAAAGGAGATCCTGACAGTGCTGGAGGGGAACCTGTCGCTGCATCCCTTCCTGAACACTGTGATCGCCATGACTTACGATTATCTTCCTTTTATGATCCTGCCGCTGTACACGACACTGCTCCAGCTTGACGAGAGCCTTCTGGAGGCGGCGGCTGATCTGGGAGCCGGACCGGCAGCGGTCTTTTCCCGGGTGACGCTGCCCCTGTCCATGCCGGGGATCATCAGCGGGATCACAATGACGTTCCTTCCGGCGATGACGAACTATGTCATCCTGGATATGATCTACAACAGCACGTATATCATGGGATCTCTGATCGGAAGCTATTTCAATATCTATGACTGGAACAACGGATCCATGATCTCACTGATCCTGTTCGGAGTGATCTGTATCGTCACGCTGATCACGGGAAGAGGAGACCAGAATAATGCGGAGAACAGGGGGGCGATATTATGATGAAAAAGATCATTTCTTATTCCTGGCTTGCCCTTGTGGCGCTGTTCATGTATGTGCCGGTACTGATCCTGGCATTTTACAGCTTTACGGATTCTACTACGATCGGAGCGGTCCGGGGATTTTCCCTGCACAATTATGTGACGCTTTTTACTACGGAAGAACTGCGCGATATGATCGTGGGAACGCTTCTCCTGGCGCTGGGCGCGTCGCTGATCGCCACAGTCCTGGGGACCGTGGGCGCGATCGGCGCGTTTTATTCTAAACCGGCTACAAGGCGGATCGTGGAGACGGCAAACCAGGTGCCGGTGGTCAATGCGGATGTAGTGACTGCATTTTCCATCTGTATCCTGCTGATCGTGGTGTTCGGGATAGAGAAGAACACGTTCATCCCGCTGGTCATCGGGCATGTGGTGCTGTGTGCGCCTTTCGTGTATCTTGCAGTCATGCCCAGGCTCAAGCAGATGGACAACGGACTCTACGAGGCTGCGCTGGATCTGGGTGCGACGCCCTTCCAGGCGCTGTATAAGATTGTGATCCCGCAGATCGTTCCGGGGATCGTCTCCGGGTTCATGCTGTCTGTGACGCTGTCCCTGGATGATTACTTTATCTCTACTTATACGAAACCGGCGACATTTGATACGATCAGTACCTACGTGGTAAATGCGACAAGGGGAGCCCAGACAGAGATCAAGACCGCGCTGTGGGCGCTGTCCACAGTCATCTTCCTCGTGGTGATCCTCGTGGTGGTGATCATGAACCTGGCATCCTTCGGGGCGGCAAAAAAGCAGGAGGTGAGCGCATATGACAACAGAGAAAAAGACTGAGAAAGACTTCCTGATGAGTGGGAGAAGAGGACGCCGTAAAACGGCGCTGTCAGCCAGGGCTGCAGGAGCACTCGCCGCCGCACTTGTCCTTGCAGTCGGTCCTGTACCGGCAGTCTGTTCCGGAAATATGGCGCTCACGGCGTCCGCGGCTTCCGGGACAGAAAAGGTGACTCTGCGGATCGCCAACTGGGAAGAGTACATCGACGAAGGCGGCTGGGATGAGGAAGAGGCGATCGACCTGGATGATGAGAACAGCACTGTGATCCTGGGAGAGAACTCCATGATCGAGGATTTTGAAGACTGGTACCTGGAGAACTACGGTGTGGAGGTGAACGTGGAGTATTCCACGTTCGGGAGCAATGAGGATCTGTACAATCAGCTCACGCTGGGAAATGATTTTGACCTCGTGTGTCCCTCTGAGTACATGTTCATGAAACTGATCGCTGAAAACCGGCTGCAGCCTCTCTCGGACAGTTTTTTTGATGAAGATACGGAATCCAATTATTATGTCAGGGGTGTTTCGGATTATATCAGAAATATCTTTGATACCAATACGATAAACGGAGAGCCCTGGAGCAGATATGCGGCAGGGTATATGTGGGGGACCACAGGGATCGTCTACAATCCGGAGGAGATCTCAGAGGAGGAAGCCTCCCACTGGGCGATCCTGGCGGATCCGAAGTACAAGGGGCAGGTCACGATCAAAGACAATGTCAGGGACAGTTACTTTGCCGCCCTGGGTATCCTCAACGAGGAGGAACTCCTGGATCCGGAGACCCTGAACGCAGAGGACAGGCTGGAGCGGATCACAGAGGCGATGAACCGGACGGACGAGGAAACCGTTGCCGCCGCGGAGGAGATCTTAAAGCAGATGAAGGAGAACGCCTATTCTTTCGAATCTGACAGTGGAAAGGCGGACATGGTGACCGGAAAGGTACTGGCAAACTACCAGTGGTCCGGGGATGCGGTCTACACACTGGACCAGGCGGAGATCGACGACTATTATCTCGCCTATGCAGTGCCGGAGGAGAGTACCAATATCTGGTTTGACGGCTGGGTCATGTTAAAAGACGGCATTGCCGGGGACGCGGCAAAACAGCAGGCGGCAGAGGCATTCATCAATTTCATGTCAAGACCGGACAATGTGGTGCGCAACATGTATTATATCGGCTACACTTCGGTCATCGCCGGCGGCGACAGCGATATCATCTATGCTTATGCAGACTGGTGCTACGGAGCGGAGGAAGATACGGAGGATACGATAGAGTATCCGGTGGGCTTCTTCTTCAGCGGAGATAATGCGGATCCGGACTATGTGATCACTGCGGAACCGGATCAGGTGAACCGGCAGCTCTTCGCTCAGTATCCGCCCCAGGATGTGCTGGAGCGGGCTGTGGTCATGCAGTATTTTGATCAGGAGAACAACCAGAGGATCAACCAGATGTGGGTGAACGTCCGGTGCTTTAACCTTGCCTCCCTGTCCTGGCAGGACTGGGCAAAGATCGCAGCGGGCGTGGCCATCGTGCTGATCGCGGCGGGTGTCTTCCTGAAAAGGGATGACATCTTCCGGAAACGATAGGAAGAGCATGGAAAAGACTGAAAGAAAAATAAGAAAATGACCAAAAGGTGTTTCTGTGAGAGCAGGAGCACCTTTTTGTTTGACTTTTACAGAAGAATCCTGCGACTTCTCTGCAGGATAAAGAGCCTTGCGGGCGGGATGCGCATGCAGCAGCAAAGTTATCTATAAAAAATATTTATTGACTATAAGACTTTTGAATTTCACATTCCCACCAAAGTGAGCTAAAATCTCTAGGGAGCAGAAAATAAGGATGCTAACAGTTCGGATGCAAACAAATAACAGGTCACAGGAGGTATATCTACCGTGAGAAAAGTATTACAACAGCTTAAACAGTATAAGCGGGACACATTTCTCTGCATCGGTCTGACTGCCCTGGAAGTGGTCATGGAGATACTGATGCCCTTTGTCACAGCCATTATCATAGACAGAGGTCTTGAAGCAGGCAACCTTCCGGTCGTCTACCGGTACGGTGCCCTGATGGTGGGCATGGCGTTTCTCAGCCTGATCTTCGGCGCTCTTGCCGGAAAAAATGCCGCGAGCGCCTCGTCTGGACTGTCGGCGAACCTTCGTGAAGCGATCTACGCCAATATCCAGACGTTTTCATTTTCAAATATTGACAAATTCAGCGTTCCGGGACTGGTCACCCGTATGACCACCGATATCACCAATGTGCAGAACGCGTTCATGATGGTGATCCGTGTTGCGGTCCGGGCGCCTCTGAACCTGATCTTCAGTTTTGTTATGTGTCTGATCATCAGCCCCCATTTAAGCGGGATGTTCCTGATCGCAGTCGTATTCCTCGTGATCGTCATCGGCTCGATCATGGTGGTCACGCTGAAGATCTTCAGACAGGTCTTCCGCAGATACGACGACCTGAACGCGAGCGTACAGGAAAATGTGACGGCGATCCGTGTTGTCAAAGCGTTTGTAAGGGAAGACTACGAGAACGTTAAGTTTGACAAAGCGTCAAAAATGCTCTATGACCTTTCCGTAAAGGCAGAGGGACTTCTTGCGTTCAATAACCCGGCCATGATGATCGCAGTCTACTTCTGCATCATCTCTGTTTCCTGGCTCGGCGCGCAGTTTATCGTCGGCGGATCTTTGACGACGGGTGATCTGACCAGCCTTTTCAGTTACATCATGTCACTGTTGATGAGCCTTATGATGCTCTCCATGGTGGTCGTTATAATCAGTATGTCTATGGCAAGTATCCGCCGTATCAGCGAGGTGCTGAACGAGAAGGCGGACCTGACAGATCCGGAAGATCCGGTGAAGACTGTGGCGGATGGAAGCATCGATTTCAATCATGTGAATTTCTCCTATAAGCACGGAAGCGGAAAGAATTCTCTGTCGGATATCGATCTTCATATCAGGAGCGGAGAGACGATCGGCGTGATCGGCGGCACCGGTTCCGGAAAGAGCAGCCTGGTCAACCTGATCTGCCGTCTGTACGATGTGGACGAGGGCTCTGTCTGTGTCGGCGGAGTGGACGTCCGCAAATATGACACGGAAGTCCTGAGAGATCAGGTGTCCGTGGTACTCCAGAAGAACACCCTGTTCTCCGGAACGATCCTGGATAACCTCCGCTGGGGAAATCCGGATGCCACTGAGGAGGAGTGTGTCGAGGCGTGCAGGGCGGCATGTGCGGATGAATTTATCGACCGGATGCCCCAGGGATACGAGACAAGGATAGAGCGGGGCGGCTCCAACGTCTCCGGAGGTCAGAAGCAGAGGCTCTGTATCGCGCGCGCCCTGCTGAAGAAACCGAAAGTGTTGATCCTGGATGATTCCACCAGCGCGGTGGATACAGCGACGGATGCAAGTATCCGTGCTGCTTTTGCAAAGCAGATCCCGGGTACGACAAAGATCATCATCGCGCAGCGTGTATCCAGCGTGGAATCTGCTGACAGGATCCTGGTGCTCGATGATGGAAAGATCGACGCCTTTGATACTCATGAAAATCTGCTTAAGAGCAATGCAATATACCAGGAAATCTACAACTCACAGCTCGAAGGCAGCGGCGACTTCGATCAGCCTGCCTGAGTCAGAAAGGAGGAAAACGGATCTATGAATGATAAGATGAATGAGAAAAAGTCAGGGTCCCGCGGCAATACGGCCATAAAGCTGATCAGCCGGGTCATCCGCTATATGCTCCATTATTATAAATATCTGTTCCTGCTCGTGATCGTCTGCATCCTGATCAACGCCGTCACAACGGTCATCGGCGCTACATTTCCGCAGACGCTGGTAGATGATTATATCATACCGATGCTGGCGAGCGGCTCCAGGGACTTCAGCGGACTCGCCGCGGATCTGGTGCGCCTTGCGTGCATCATGGGAATCGGCGTGATCGCGGCATTTGCCTATAACCGGATCATGGTCAATGTGAGCCAGGGAACGATGCTCCATTTAAGAGACGACCTGTTCCGCAGGATGGAAGCTCTTCCGATCAAATATTTTGACACACACGTGCACGGTGATATCATGTCTGTGTACACCAACGATGTGGATACATTAAGACAGCTGCTGAGCCAGAGTATCCCGCAGATCATCAACTCTGTGATCACCATGGCGGCGACACTGGTCACGATGATCGTCCTGAACCCGGCGCTGACAGTCATCTCTATACTGACCGCCGTGGTCATGCTCCTTGTGACGTCCAATTTCTCGAAACTGTCGGGAAGATATTATATCCGTCAGCAGATCGATCTGGGAGCTGTGGACGGCTTTATTGAGGAGATGCTGGACGGACAGAAGGTAGTCAAGGTCTTCTGCCATGAAGAGGCAGCGATGAAAGATTTTCATGAAGTAAACGAAAGACTGAGGAACAGTACCAATAAGGCAAACCGTTACGCCAACCTGCTCATGCCCATCAATGCCAATATCGGCTGGATCAGCTACGCGCTGGTCGCGATCGTGGGAGCAATTCTGGGCATCAACGGCCTGGCAGGTGTTACCATCGGTACAGTGGTCACCTTTGTGGGACTGAACAAAAGCTTTACAAACCCGATCACACAGGTCAGCCAGCAGATCAACTTCGTTGTCAATGCGGCAGCCGGAGCACAGCGTGTCTTCGACCTGATGGACCAGGAGCCGGAAGTGGACGACGGATATGTGGAGCTGGTCAACGCGAAAGAGGACGAGAACGGCAATCTGACCGAGTCTCCGGTAAGGACTGATCTGTGGGCATGGAAACATCCCCATAAAGCGGAAGGCACCGTCACGTACCGGAAGCTGGAAGGCGGCGTTGTCCTGGACGATGTGGACTTCGGATATACGGATGACAAGATCGTCCTGCACAATATCAGCCTTTACGCAGAGCCGGGACAGAAGATCGCCTTTGTCGGCGCGACCGGGGCCGGTAAGACGACCATCACTAACCTGATCAACCGGTTCTATGATATTGCGGACGGAAAGATCCGTTACGACGGCATCAATATCAACAAGATCAAGAAACCGGATCTGAGAAGGTCTCTGGGTATGGTGCTACAGGATACTCACTTGTTTACCGGAACCGTGATGGACAATATCCGTTACGGAAAACTGGACGCTGCGGATGAGGAGTGTATCGAGGCGGCGAAGCTGGCAAATGCGGACGGATTCATCCGCCGTCTGCCGGACGGATACAACACGATGCTGACCGGCGACGGAGCCAACTTAAGCCAGGGGCAGAGACAGCTCCTTGCCATCGCACGTGCCGCTGTGGCAGACCCGCCGGCGCTGATCCTGGACGAGGCGACGTCCTCCATCGATACCCGTACCGAGAAGCTGGTGCAGGCAGGTATGGACGCCCTGATGAAAGGACGTACCACATTTGTCATCGCCCACCGTCTGTCTACGGTCAAGAACTCCGACTGTATCATGGTCATGGAGCAGGGCCGCATCATCGAGCGCGGTACTCATGACGACCTGATCGCGGCGAGAGGAAAATATTATCAGTTGTATACAGGAAATTTCGCGGATTAGAAAGATCAAAATCCGAAATATATCAGGATCCCGCTCCGGGAGGCGATTCAGAACCTCCCGGAGCGGGATTCTTGTGTTTCTTCACCCGGAGCGGGATCTTTGTGTTTTTTCTCCGGGACAGGGGTTTTCTGAGTGAGAGTAAGTAAATCTTGAATCATATTTCCCCGCGTAGTAGAATAAAGCTACGTTAAGGAAAAGGAGGCCTTTCTATGGAGTGGAAACCGTTGCCGGTAGGGGTGGAAAATTTTCAGGATATGATAGAAAAAGGGTACTTTTTTATCGATAAAACTTTGTTTATAAAGGAATTGCTGGATATGAAGGGGAAGGTAAATCTTTTCACCCGTCCGCGCCGTTTCGGAAAAACACTGAATATGAGTATGCTCCGGTATTTTTTTGAAAAAGACGGGACAGATCATTCGTATCTTTTCAAGGACCTTAAGATCATGAACGCAGGAGAGGAATATCTTTCTTATATGGGACGATATCCTGTCATAAGCATTTCCCTGAAATCCATGAAGCAGCCCTCCTGTGAGCTTTCCTATGAAATGATGAAAAAAGCGATAGGACAGGAATATTCCCGTCACTGGAAGATCGTGGAGGAGAGCGGCAGGCTGACGGAAGCAGAAGAGGCGGCATACCTCCGGATCCGTGACCTGAAAGGAAGCGACGCGGATTATGCGGATGCTCTCAGGTTTTTGTCAGACTGTCTGTATCAGTGTATGGGTGAGAAGTGCATCATCCTGATCGATGAGTACGATGTCCCTCTGGAAAATGCATACTTTGCGGGTTTTTATGATCAGATCATCAATGTTATCCGATCCCTGTTTGAGTCGGCACTCAAGACAAATGATACGCTTGAGTTTGCAGTGGTGACCGGCTGTCTCCGGATCAGCAGAGAGTCTATTTTTACAGGACTGAATAACCTTGAGATAAACTCGATCACTACAGATCTGTACGCAGAACATTTTGGCTTTACTACAGATGAAATAAAGCAGATACTGAGGGATTATGATCTTGAGCAAAATGAAAATGAAATTCGGCAGTGGTATGACGGATATCAGTTCGGATCAACAGAAGTATATAATCCATGGAGCGTGATTAACTATATAAAGTCATGTTATAAAAATAAAAATTCGCTGCCAAAACCATACTGGTCCAATACCAGTTCAAACAGCATTGTAAAAAGACTTGTAGAACATGCGGATACTTCAGTGAAGCAGGAGATAGAAGCTCTGATCGAGGGAGAGACGATCACAAAGCCGATCCATGAGGATATTACTTATGAAGATATAGAATCCTCGCAGGACAATCTCTGGAACTTTCTTTTCTTTACAGGATATTTGAAGAAAGTAAGTGAACACCAGGAAGAAGAGACGCTCTATATTGAAATGGCGATTCCAAACCGGGAAGTACGGTATATCTATAAAACCACGGTCCTGCGCTGGTTTGAGGAGAAAACCGACCAGAAAGATCTGACGTCTCTGTATGAGAGCATTTTAAACGGTGATACGGAGAAAATGGCAGATATCCTTTCGGAGAATCTGGTGGAGACGATCAGCTTTTATGATTATCAGGAAAGTTATTATCATGGCTTCCTGGCAGGGATGCTCAAAAATATCGGAAACTATATCGTGTTGTCCAACCGGGAATCAGGAAACGGACGTCCGGATATCCTTCTGAAATATCCCAGCGTCCGAGGAAAAGCAGTCATAATGGAAATCAAAGTGTCAAAAACCTATCAGGGCATGGAAGAAAAGTGCGATGAGGCTCTCCGGCAGATTGAAGACCAGAAGTATGAGGAAGCGCTGCGACAGGAAGGATACAGTGACATCCTGAAATACGGGGTGGCGTTTTATCGGAAAGAGTGTATGGTAAAAGCGGGAAAGTGATGGGGATATAATAATAGATGAGAATAATGTAACGGATTAAAAAGGCTCTGTCCCTCCGATCTGGAGAGAACAGAGCCTTGGTGTTTCTTCATGATCTGTATTTTAAGAAAATCCCTTCGAAAGATCAGGTACAGTGCCGGAAAGAACGGTCTGTGATGATCCTGGCAACGATCAGTCCCAATGGGAGCATCATAATGATCAGCAGTGCAGAAACCAGCCACGGCGCGGAGAGGGTCAGTGACATCTCCCCGATATTGTAGACCGCACGGTATAGATAGAGTCCCGGAACCATGATGACGATGGACGGAACCGTGACCGAGATCCTCGGATAACCAAGCCGCTTCATGAGAGCCGAGGCAAGAAGACCTGCGGTCAGAGCGCCTACAAAGGCGGCAACTGCTGCCGGAAAATCAGCAAAATCCACCAGCTCCAGCCTCAGTGTGTTTGCAATCGCTCCGATCACTGCCGCGGAAGCTGCCATGCGCACAGGGCTGTTAAACATGATGGAGAACCCGAACACTCCCACAAAGCTTGCCGCCAGGCGAAGGAGAAGATGGATTGCCGGCGGAATGGAAAGCTCCGGAAAGTCTGCGGGATGCAGTCCCATGATCGAGGACATGACCCATGCCGTGAGCGTCGCGTTTACTATGATGAGCACCGCGTACGCGAGCCGTTCAAGACCGGAGCGCATATCCAGCTTCGCCAGGTCAATCCCGCTTGTTATGAACGGAAAACCGGGAATGATAAAAAGCATGGCACAGATGTAACCGGCTTCATGGCCTGAGGAAATATGGAAAAACAGTTGTCCCAGCCGCAGGGCGCCTATATAGACGAGACAGGCCAGAGCGACAGAGAGGATCGTACACATATATAATGTATAGTGCTTACGGATCAGCCTGGCGCGCAGGTACTGTCCAGCGCCGGCTCCGATAAACGCGCAGATCATCTCGATCAGCCCGCCGCCCAGCAGAAAGGTGAAGGCGGAACAGGCGAATGCAGCTGCAAGCCCCAGTTTGAACGGAGTATATAAACCGCGGATCTTCTCAATCTCATCCAGTTCAGAATGAAGCTGTTCTCCTGACTTATAAACACCTTCTTTGGGAAATCTTTTTACAAAACGTTCCAGTTTATCCAATTTTGAGGTGTTTACCCCGGTGTTATTGAGAGCCAGGGAGTTGGTGAACGTCTTATGCCCGTCAAAACAGGTGTACACGATAGTCATAAGCCCGATGCTGGCGGTACAGGTAACGCCGAGCTGTTCCGAAAGCGCGTTCATTGAACTTCTGACTCTCCAGGCTCCGGTCCCGCAGGACAGGAGCATCAGTCCGACCCTTCCGATCAGTGCTGCTTTTACCGGCACGCTTGCTTCTGTGATCGGCTTGTCTTTTACATGTCCGGTATAGTCATGCCAGTAGATGTCCATATGATTTGGGATAATATTATCTTTTACCATGATGATTCCTTTCAGATAGTGTGGGGATCTTTATTTTTGAAAAGCTTCCCGTATATATTTTCCATCAGTTACAGTATAGAGAGAATTAGCGAAAAGTCAAGTGATGCTTTTGGAATAAAGAGAAGGTAGATCATACAGTTCACATATATTTCAAAAAGATCCCCTCCGAGTTTAAATTCAGTTTAAAGAACAGTTCTAAAATAATCCGTGGAATTCTATGGAAAGGAAAAGGGAAACAGGACATGATCAAAGTAAAGAATCTGACCAAATTTTACGGGGATCACAAAGCCGTGGACGATCTTACGTTTTCTATTAAAGACGGGACCGTCTGCGGCTTTTTGGGGCCTAACGGCGCGGGAAAGTCCACGACCATGAATATCATGACCGGATGTCTCTCCGCGACTTCAGGAACTGTCTCGATCAGCGGCTACGACATTTTTGAGGAACCCGTCAAAGCGAAAAAGACGATCGGCTTCCTTCCAGAGCAGCCGCCGCTCTATATGGAGGAGACGCCCCGGGAGTATCTGCGGTTTGTCGCCGAGGCGAAGAAGATCCCGCGCGAAGAAGTGAGGAGCGAAGTGGAGAGAGTGATGGAGGAGACGCAGATCCAGGAGGTAGGGGACCGTTTGATCAAGAATCTCTCCAAAGGGTATAAACAGAGGGTGGGAATCGCCCAGACGCTCCTGGGAAATCCGGAGGTGATCATACTCGACGAGCCCACGGTCGGACTGGACCCCATCCAGGTGGTGGAGATCCGTGATCTGATCAAATCGCTGGGGAAGAAACATACTGTGATCTTAAGCAGCCATATTCTTTCGGAAGTCCAGAATATGTGTGATGAGATCCTGATCATATCCAAAGGGAAACTGATCGCTTATGATACGGCTGAAAATCTGGAGAAGATGATGGTGCCTAAGACGACTATTGAAGTCCTGACAGACGCAGAGGAAGAGGAAAGCCGGGAGGTCATCAGCGGGATTGATGGGATCGAAGGGGCGGAGTATGAGCCGGCAGAAAACGGACTTACAAAGATACGGATCGAGACTACGCCGGAAGAAGAGTTCGGGATCAGAAAAGTGTTGTCTCTGAGGCTTGCAAAGATCGAGAGGACTGTATTGAAGATGGATATCGTCAAGGCGAACTTAGAAGAGATCTTCCTGGAACTCACGAATCCGGAAGATACCGAAAAAGATCAACTGAGCGGGGATATTTCCTGGGCGGAGATCGCGGCAAAAGCGCGGGAGCAGGAGAAGGACTCTTTCGAAACAGACACCGGCCTGGAGACCATCTTCGAAGCGGATGAGGAAAAAGAAGAGGAGGAGAACAGAAATGACAGCAGTATTTAAACATGAGCTGAGGATGATGTTTTCCGGGCTGACGGCATATGTATATGGTGCGTTTTCCCTGTTTTTTGTGGCGATCTACATGATGGTCTATAACCTGGCCAGCGCCTATGCCAATTTTGAGTATGCCCTTGCAGGCGCGTCCTTTGCGTTTATCATCATGATCCCGATCCTGACGATGCGGATCATATCGGAAGAGAAGAAACAGAAGACGGATCAGCTTTTGTACTCTCTTCCCATTTCCACGACACAGATCGTGATCGGGAAGTTTCTGGCAGTCTTTGTCACCTCTGTCATTCCCTTGTGCGTCGTGGTGATCTATCCGCTGATCCTGCAGAACTATGGGAATCTGTATCTGCCCACCGCTTATGGCGCGATGTTCGGATATATCATGACGGCGGCGGTGCTTTTATCGATTGGGATCTTTATCTCTTCGATCACGGAGTCACAGGCAATGGCAGCAGGGATCTGCTTTGCGGCGATGATCCTGAATTACTATATGGTGACTGTGGCGGAGTATGCGACGTCATCCGCCTTTGCCTCTTTGATCGCTATCCTTGTTGTGGAGGTCATCCTTGCCCTGCTGATCCGCCATATGACCCGCAATGACGTACTGGCGGAGGTGATCGGTCTGATCGCGGTCATTGGGACGGCGGCGCTCTATATTTATAACAGCGACTGGTTTCAGGGACTTTTTCCCAACATCCTGGAGAACATCTCCGTATACGAGAGATTCTACCAGTTTGTGGACGGGATCTTTGACTATACAAGCGTGGTGTATTTTATCAGCGTCATCGTATTTTTCCTGTTTTTAACTGTCCAGTCACTTGAGAAAAGGAGATATAACTGATGAAGGCGATAAAAGAATATCTGAAAAAATTAAGAGAGCAGTTCGGCACCCGTTCGAGCAAAGCGGGGAGTTACAGCTTCTTTCTGACAGCCATCGTGCTGGCGATCATAGTCACGGTCAATTTTGCACTCAGTTTTCTGCCGGACAGCTATGTGCAGGAGGATCTGACAGCGAATCAGCTCTACTCTATTTCCAGCCAGTCAAAGGTACTCTTAAGCACGCTGGAGGAAGATATCACGATCTACTGGGTGGTGGCCAGCGGCGAGGAGGATGAGTATATCGAGAAGCTGCTGCACAACTATGAGGATTACACCAGCAAAGTATCTGTGGTGAAGAAAGACCCGGATCTGGATCCGGAGTTTACCAATTCCTACACGGACGGAGAGGTCTACAATAACTCTGTGATCGTGGAATGCGGAGACAAATACCGTTACATCAGCTATGAGGAAATGTATGAGGTCAGCAATGAATATTATTCCATCTACTCCACGGCGGATGAGTTTTCCGGAGAGAGCCTGATCACCTCGGCGATCTCCTACTGTATCACAGAGGAGCTTCCGGTGATCCATGTCCTGGAAGGCCATGGAGAAGAGGAACTTACAGAAGATTTCCAGAGCGCCCTGGAACGGGATAATCTTGAGACGGAAAGCCTGTCCCTCTTAAACGGTGATTCTGTGCCGGAAGAGGTGGAATGCATCCTGATCAATTCACCGTCCACGGACATTTCAGAGACGGAAAAGGATATGCTGATCGAATATCTGGACAATGGGGGACGCCTGCTCATCATCAGCGGGACTGTTCAGGAGGATGAGCTGACCAATCTGAACGCAGTAGCGGAATACTACGGCATTTCTGTCCTGGAAGGCGTGGTGGTCGAGGAAGATACCGGTTATTATGTGTTCGAGAGTCCTGTGATGCTCATGCCGGAGATGAACTCCAGCGATATTACGGATCCGCTGATCGAGGACAATTACCATGTGATCGTTCCGGTGTCCAAGGCGCTGGATCTCTCAGAAGCATCGGAAGATGTGACGGTCACATCTCTTCTGGAATCCTCCGAGAGTTCCTTCATCAAAGAAGAAGGGTATGACATCACGACCTATGAAAAAGAGGACGGAGATATAGAAGGACCGCTGTCCCTGGCCGTACTGGTGACGAAAGACCTGGAGGATGACAAACAGTCCCAGTTCGTATGGATCGCCTCGTCGGAGATCCTGAATGAGGTCTACAATTCTTACTCTTCAGACGCGAACGAGGACTTTGTGCTGAACGCGCTGGAAATGATGTGTGAAAAGGACGACAGCATCTCTGTCCGTTCCAAGAGCCTCACCAATGAATATCTGACGATCAGCACCAGTGATTCCTCTCTGATCAAGGTAGTGACCATCGCGGTCATTCCGGCAGCATATCTGATCATAGGCATCATTGTAGTGGTAAGGAGGAGAAGAAGATGAGACGACAGAAACGACTGGCGGTGCTGCTGGCGATCCTGATCCTCTGTATCGCGGCGGCAGTCCTGATCTCGAGGATCAACTTTGAAGAAAAGATGACGGGGACCGAGACTACGATCATTGATGTGGAAAGCTCTGACATCACCCGTCTTGCGTGGAACTACGAGGAAGAAGTCGCTTTTGTGTATGAGGACGAAGAGTGGAAATATGAGGAAGATGACCAGATGCCGGCGGACCAGGATCTGCTGGCGGAGATCGCGGAAAATCTTTCCAATATCACTTCCGACAAAATGGTGGAGGAGCCCCAGGCTCTGAGTGTATACGGGCTGGACGATCCGGCATATACGCTGACAGTGGAGACCGCGGATACAGTGCATGAGATATCCATTGGCGACGAGAGTTTCTCGGACGATGAAGTATATATATCGACCGGTGACGATTATGTCTACCTGACGAATTCGGAACTGATAGACCAGATCTCTTATTCTCTGCTGGACTGCGTCCAGAAAGAAGAGATCCCGGAGATGGAGACAGTCAGCTCTGTTTCTGTCGACAAAGAAGAAGCCGTGGAGATCGTCTATCAGGAGGACGCCGGATACTGCTACAGCGACGCATATCTCTATTACCTGAAAGACGGGGAAGATTACCGGAACCTGGACAATGACAGCACAGAAGACGCCGTCAGCGCGATGACCGGATTTTCCTGGACAGAATGCGTGGATTATCACGCGGAAGAATCGGAACTGGAAGATTACGGTCTTGATGAACCGGACGCATCTGTCACAGTCAGTTATACGGATGAGGACGGAGAAAGCGGGGAATTCGCCTATGAACTGGGTCAATCCGGTGAAGAGTATTATGCGAAACTGAAAGATTCCTCGATCATTTACACTGTGGAACAGGAAGTCTATGACGCGGCGGTGAACGCGTCTTATGAAGAACTGAAGCCGGATGAGGCGATCCTCCTTGACTGGGATACAGTGGAGAGCATTGAGATCGAGATGGACGGCAGCACGTATTCCATCGGAGTCCAGAGCAATGGAGAGGATGAGTATACATATACCTTTGACGATTCAGAAGTAGAATTCGGGGATGCACTGGATGAACTGGAGAACATTTCCATTGACCCGGAGGAAGAGGCAGAGTTAAATGACAATAAGGCGGAACTGTCGCTGACCTTCCGCAGAAATACAGAGGACTACAGTACGGTAGAACTGGACTTCTATCAGCATAACGGCACATACTGCATCGCAGTGCTGGACGGAGAAGTGACTGGATGCGTTGCGAGAGAGGATGTGGTGTCGCTGAAAGAAGCGGTCAATACGGTTGTACTGGGAGGGGAGGAAGAGTAGAGCCGGAAAACAGACGGCAGAAAAAGGAATACTGTATTGAACGAACAGCTGTGCTGCACAGAAATGTTTTCTGGTGTGGCGCAGCTGTTATAAGTTCGCCGTATCGTGTCCCATCAGATATTCTGGAAGTCCTTCGCTCTGTTTTTAGGAGCAGGATCAACTGCTTGTAACAACTGAAAAGATTCGTTATAATGAGGAAAGGAAAAGGCTTATGAGAAATGAACTTGCCGGAGATATCAGTCTGGCGGCAGGAAAGAGTCAGTATGATGCGCAGTGTAAGAGGGTGCTGGCAAACAGAGTGATACTTGCCTGGATCTTGAAATACACTGTGAAAGAATTTGAGAACATGAGTATCCCTCAGATCAAAAAATGCATCGGGAACGCTATCTCAGAGTATTCGATCACAAAGAGAGACAAAATTCCCGGGATACCGGATGTAAAGGCGGCGTATGATAAATTATCGGTCGTTATGATCTGCCTGAATCCCCGTACGGGAAAAGGAAACCGGCTGACACAGATGCTGAACATACTTTTGTCGTCCGAGATAAAACCGGAAAGAAAGATAAGAAAGCTGGAAGAAGAATTTCATATA
>DWXK01000076.1 GCA_019119205.1 Candidatus Mediterraneibacter intestinavium | reverse complement strand
CCCGGCAGGAAAGGACGAGGCTATGGGAAATGAATTAGGCTACAGGGAGTTCTGTTCTCAGTTTGATGCATTTTTTCGCAGAAATGAGAAAAATTTCGGAAATGGGAAAGGAGAGATCAGGTATCGTTTCTATCCGAAAGGTTTTACAGCCGTAAAGGAGGAGGACGCACGCTTTATCCGGGATACCAACGTCCGCTATTATCACCAGGACTCTGAACGTCTCCAGGGGGACTTTGCGGTTCTTGAAAAAGACGGGGAAGGAGGAGTGAAGAAGATGTTCTGCCGCTTTTCGGCGGAGAAGCTGTATGAGGACTATAGGCGGTTCGGATGGGATATCGTCAAAGAGGCGGTATATGAGAATCTGGGATACTGCAATTCGGAGGAGATAGGGATACTGGACAAGCTGGACGATCATGAGGCGGTGAAGGGAAGGCTGTTCCTGCGTCCCCTCTCTTATAATAATTTTGCGTGGGAAGCCGGAGGGTATATTTACAGGAGAGTTGAAGACATTGCGCTGGTGCTTTACGTCCTGATCCGGGATGATGAAAAGGGGATCGACAGTGCGAAGTTACCAAAAGAAATGCTGAAAAAATGGGGAATGGATGCTGATGAGGTCCTGGACGAAGCCATGCTCAACACGTACTGCATGGCGCAGCCGCGCATATATCTGTCGCCATTTGAATGTATCAATCCGCCTTTTGAGCGGGGAGCTTTCATGTCGTTTAACAGTCCGATCACGGCTCTGGACAAATGGTCGATCCCGACAGTGACCACCACAAAACTGACAAACGGAGCGATCGCCATGTTCTACACCGGAGTAAAAGAGAAGATCGCAGAACTGTATGGGGACAGCTATTATGTGGCATTCACCAGCATCCACGAGGCGAGGACGCACTGCAGGGGAGCGTATCCCCCGAGGGACATCCTGAAAAGTTTAAAAGAGACGAACCGGGTATTCCCGAAAGAAGAGATGCTATCGAATAAAGTGTATTATTATGACCGGGAGAAAGGGACGTTTGAGGCGCTGATGCTGTGACAGGACTTTGCCGGATAAATGCTTTAAAGCAATAAATTGTTTTACATCCTTACGTTTTTGTTATATACTGGACAGGCGGCAGTGTACGGCGCAAAGCCCGGGGTCCGGTCTTGTGCCCGGAGGACGCTGCTCTTAAGATCAAAAGAAAATGAGAGGATAATAAAGATGGAAATCTTTCGTGCTGTATACAACTTGCTCTGGGGAGATATCATCCAGATTCCCCTGCCCGGAGGGAGCACTCTGGGGCTTTCCCTCCTTGTGCTGATCCTGGTGCCTGCGGGAATCTACTTTACGATAAGGACAAGGTTTCTTCCGTTCCGGATGTTCCCTGAGATGATCAAAGTGACACTTGAGAATAATAAGAAGACGGACAGGGAGGGCATATCGGGTGTGCAGGCGCTGATCGTCTCCACCGCCTGCCGCGTGGGGATGGGAAACCTGGTCGGTGTGGTCGCTGCTATTTCCGCCGGGGGTGCGGGAGCAGTATTCTGGATGTGGGTGATCGCGCTGGTGGGTTCGTCCACTGCGTTCATAGAGGCGACTCTGGCGCAGCTTTATAAGGAAAAGGATCCGCTGTACGGCGGCTACCGGGGTGGTCCGGCGTACTATATCCATCACCTGTTCATCAAGAAAGGCAGTACACGGAAACATTCCGTGGTGGCGGTGCTGTTCGCCCTGTCCGGCCTGATCTGCTGGTGCGGGATCAGCCAGGTGATAGGCAACTCGATCTCCTCCTCTTTTGAAAATGCATTCCATGTGCCTCCGATCTATTCGACGATCGTGCTGGTGATCATCGCGGCGGTGATCGTACTCCGGAAGAATGCGACGGTGAAAGTGCTGGATATCATAGTGCCGATCATGGCGGCATGCTACTTTTTTATCACGATCTTCATCATAGTAAAAAATGCGGGACAACTCCCTGCAGTTTTCGAGCGGATCTTTGCGGAGGCGTTTGGGTTCCGCCAGGTTGTGGGCGGCGGTATCGGCGCTGTGATCATGAACGGGGCAAAGAGAGGACTCTTCTCCAATGAGGCGGGGTCCGGTTCCGCACCCTGCGCAGCTGCTGCGGCGGATATCAGCCACCCGGCGAAGGAGGGGCTCCTCCAGGCTCTTGGCGTGTTTATCGATACTCTGGTGATCTGCAGCTGTTCGGCGATGATCATGCTGCTGACTCCTCAGTCCATGACACAGGGACTGGAAGGCATGGATCTTCTCCAGACTGCCATGCAGTACCACCTGGGAGAGTTCGGAGTGATCTTTATCGCTGTGATACTCTGGCTGTTCAGTTTCTCGACTTTTCTGGGGATCCTGTTCTACGCGAGATCGAATGTGGCGTATCTCTTCAGGGATAACTGGATATCTCAGACGCTGTATAAAGTCCTGGCGCTGGTCATGCTCTTTGTCGGGGGTCTTGCCGCATATCAGTTTGTCTGGGATCTTGGGGACCTGGGAGTGGGACTGATGACTGTGTTCAATATGATCGCACTCATTCCGCTGGCACCGAAGGCGCTGGCATCCCTGAAGGATTATGAAGAGAATGAGATGAAAAAACGCTGAGGGCGTTGGAAAATATCGTATAAAAAAGATCCTCCGGGCGATCTGCCCGGGGGATCTTCTGCTTGTCAGCCGATCCTGGGATCTCCCGGCTTGAGCGGAAAGCCGGGAGGGCATCCGCACCGCGCTTTGGGGCTCAGGTCCTGCTCCGGTATTCTGCCGGTGACATCCCATAATATTTCTTAAAGATATGACGGAAGTTCCCCACGTCCGAATAACCGAGATCCTCCGCGACAGCTGAGACAGACCGGTCCGGGTCCATGAGGAGCTGGGCGGCATGCTTCATCTTCAGCTTTTGGATATTCTCGCTGAAGCTGATCCCTGTACTTTTCTTGATGATCCTCTGGATCTGCCGTTCGCTGTAATTGAAAAACTCTGCAAGAGAGCTTAAAGTCACGGTAGAATAGTTTTCCTGCATGTATTTGAGGATAAAGATCACATTCTCATCATTTCCCTCTGTATCGATCTCCGGCACAATGACATCGGAACCGTGGTTGCGCAGGAGGATGATAAAGAAAGCGCTGATGATATTGTTCAGAAAACGTTCTTTGTACTGGTGGTTTCCCAGAAATTCCTGATAGGCATACAGGACATAGTCAAAGAGCTCCTGGTCATCTCCTGTGCGGAAGTACAGGTAGGGATGCGTCTTTGAATGATACAGTGTGCGCATGAAAAAGTCGGAGAGGATGTCATTTTCCGAGAGTACGCCGAAGAATGCCTTTTCAAATGTGCTGACCCGGAGGAGGATGTTGATCAGGATGCATTCATCAGAAAACGCGCTGACAGCATGCTCTGTCTCGGGGGCGATGATGCAGATATCCCCTTTTTTCATGTGAAGCTCCTGCTGCTGTACATAGTTTGTGCAGCTGCCTTCCGCGACGCAGACGATCTCCAGAAAAGCATGTGAGTGGAGGATCGCCGGGAGATAACGGAGATGGCGGTAGAGCTCTGTGTCGAAATTCTCCCGGAAAAAGGAGGCCTCGTCCAGGCGGGTGTTCAAAAGCAGGCTGGGAAACGGATGTGAGGTCCGCTTGTCCGCAAGTTTCAGTATTTCCGTATAATATTCCTGCCGATGAGGAAGGTCAAGGCCAAGATCCGGATGTTCTTTCCACAATGATCTGAACACAGTTTCCAGTTCGCTCATCTCTGCCTGAAGGGGGAATTTTTCTCTGAAGATCATATCTTTCGACTCCTTTTTCGGTGGTCTTTCGACATGAAAAGTATAAGACATGACCTGAGAGGCTGTCAAACATGACAGGGGAAGATGTCGCATTTTACCCCGGGGATGTCAGCCTGCACACTTTTCTGGCGGGGCGGCGGATGATAAGATAAACGAAAAGGATGAACAGGCAGGAAAAGAAAGGAAGAAAATAAATGGACAGAGATTTGGGAAAGTGGATCACAAACGGTACGGCATCTCCGTTTTATGCAAGGAAAGAGCTTTGCATCACGAAAGAGGTAAAGAAGGCGGAGGCAAAGGTCTGTGGTCTGGGACAGTTTATCTTCTATATCAATGGAAGAAAAGTCGGGGACCATGAACTGGATCCGGGATGGACGGATTATTCTAAGCTCATCCAGTATGTGACCTTTGATGTGACTGACTATCTGGTGCAGGGCGATAATGTCCTCGGGGCAGAAGTGGGAAACGGATGGTTCATAAAAACAGATGAACATTATACATTTTCGTTCCCGTCTTTTATGCCGCCCAATCCGAATCCTTATAAACCCTTCGGGAAAACGCTCATCCTGGCACTCTGCCTGGATATCGTATACACAGACGGCACGGAAGAGCGGATCCGGTCGGACGAAAGTTTCCGGGTGAGCCCGGACTCCGTGGTGATGAGCAATGTGTACGGATCTGAAACTGAGGACGGCAGGCTGCGGCAGCATGGATGGTGTCTTCCGGGATTCGATGCATCCGGCTGGAAGCAGGCTTCTGTGGTGGCAGAAGGAGATGAGCCAAAGGGAAGGCTTATGGAACAGTTCCAGCCCGCTGTGAAAGTGATCCGCACTTACGAGGGGAGGAGTGTGGGGCAGGCCGGAAACCGTGAGATCTATGACTTTGGACAGAATATGTCCGGGATGCTGGAATTTGAAGTGAAGGGGAAAACAGGCGACAGGATCTTTGTCTATCCGGCAGAAAAGCTGGGTGCAGACGGGGATGTGGACCAGGCAGCAAAGGGCTGGGTGACTGTGGATTCCTGTATCACATACATTATCGGTGGGGATGATGTATGGGAAAAATTTCGTATGAAATTTACCTATTTCGCAGGACGCTATGTGGGAGTGGAGAATGTCCCTGCAAAGAATGCGGAGAAACATGAGATCAGACTGCGTAACATGAGGGCGGATGCGATCAGCAGTGCGTGGAAGAAGGATGGTACCTTTACCAGCGATGACGAGCGGTATGATAAGATCTGCGACATGGTGGAGAGATCCGTTGAGGCGAATATGGTCAGCGTCCATACAGACTGCCCTACCATTGAACGGTTTGCCTGGCAGGAGCCGAACCATCTGATGGCTCCGTCCATCTTCTATATGAAAGACGGGCGAAAGCTGTGGGAGAAGTTTCTCCTGGATATGAGAACGGCGCAGCACACTGCAGTGGATCATTTCCTGGACTTTGAGGGGAAACGGTTCTATCCGGGTGACGGACTGATGCCGTCCCAGTGTCCGTGCTATATCCCGAACGTGCTCCCGGTGCCGGGGATGGGAAGTTTTTACGATATCATCGCCTGGGGGAGCACATGTATCCTGGGAACATACTGGCACTATATTTTCTATGGAGACCGGAAGATCATTGAAGATAACTATGAGGCGGGGATGCGTTATCTGGCCCATCTGAAGACAAAGGTGACGGAGGACGGATTTATCTGTCACGGTCTTGGCGACTGGGGGAATCCGAAGAACAACCTTGCAAGAGAGAATGTGGAGACTGCATTCCTCTATGCGGATGCAAAGACGCTCGCGATGTTCGCAGGGATCCTGGGGAAAGAGGAAGACAGGAACGAGCTGGAAGCTTACGCAGAAAAGGTGAAGAAAAACTATAACGAGAAGCTGCTGACCCGTCATCCGGAGGAAGGATTCTGGTGTTACCGGTGCTGGGACCATCCAGATGAGGTCTTCCTGACTCAGGCGGCAGAGGCGCTCCCGCTCTATTGGGGCATGGTGCCGGAGGAGAAGGAAGAGGAGATCGTGAAAGCCTTCCGTTATACCCTTGAACAGGAGGGGGCATTTGTGAGCGGGGAGGTAGGACTTCCCTATATCATCCAGACTGCAGGAAGGTACGGTATGGATGACCTGATCGCAAAGTTCATCACAAGGGAGGAACACCCCAGCTATTATGCCTTTATCCTGGATGGGATGACCACCCTGGGTGAATACTGGGAGGAGAATCCAAGGAGCCAGTGCCATGATATGATGGGACACATCGTGGAGTGGTATTATAACGGGATCGCGGGGATACAGCCGCTAAAACCCGGCTTTGGTGAGATACGGATCCGTCCGTACCTGCCGGAAGGAATGACAGAGTTCACGTGTACCTATCGGTCCGTATCAGGCACGATCAAGGTGGCGGTGAAAGAAAGTGCTGAAAAGATCTTGCTGGAGGCGGAGGTGCCGGCGGCGATCAAGTCGGAGATCGATGCAGATAAGCTGGAGCAGCGGGGAAAGGGAGTACAGATCATCGAAAAGATATCCCCCGGCAGAGAGGATTAAGGAGAATTAAAAAAGGAGAATAAAAATGAAAAAGTTTACAAATACAAGAAATCCAATCCTGCCTCTGGAGTATCACATCCCGGACAGTGAAGGACATGTGATGCCGGACGGAAAGCTGTATATCTATGGAAGCTATGACGACAGGGAGGATGTCTACTGCAGTGAGAGATATTATGTGGTCTCAACACCGGATATGGAACACTGGACCATCTCGGAGGAATCCTTTACCGGGGATCAGGTTCCCTGGTTCAATGACCCGGATGCGCCGAAGTATCCCGGGATCGACTGGAGCCATCCGACTCCGTTTATCCGAAAGATGCTGGAGCAGGCTGCGGCTGACGGAGAAGATATGAAGGCGAAGTTCGAAAAGCAGGAGGAAGAAGAAAAGCCGGCGCTTTTGTTTGCTCCGGACTGCATCGAGAAGGACGGGAAATATTATCTCTATTTTTGTATGCAGGATGACAGTGAGGGAGTAGCAGTGTCCGACAGCCCTCAGGGACCGTTTAAGGATCCGGTACAGCTTCCCTGCGGCGGGATCGATCCGGCGAGCTGGAATGATCACGGCTCCATCGAGTGCGTGAACGGTCAGTGGTATGTCTTCTATCACAGATGCAGCCGGGGCGTACAGCAGTACAGACGTCTGTGCATCGAACCCATCACGATCAATCCGGACGGCTCTATCGGCGAGGTGAAGATGACATCACAGGGAGTGGGCGAACCTTTTGCTCCGGGAGAAAAGATCTTCGGATACCAGGCGTGCGGGCTGAAGGGGAAGGCGTACATCGGCGTGGGCGGAAAATATGGCGAAAAGCTGATGAACATCACAGAGGGGGACGAAGCTGTGTTCCGCTATGTGAAGAACAGCGGTCAGTACGGGAAAGCGTTATTTGAAGCGTCCGGCAGCGGCTGCGTCGAGATCTGGATGAACGGAGAGAAAGCAGGGACAGTCAGATTCCGGGATGGCAGACAGGACCAGGATATGATCTGCATGCCCTCGGGAGAGTATGAAGTGACCCTGCGGTTTTCAGAGACGGAAAGCCTTGAAATAGACGCATTTACATTGGCGTGAACCCGGAATGGCGTGAACCCGGGAACGGAGATCGATGCGGGCCCATAAAAAAGTGCGGGTGGAAATACCGGCAGAAAATGCGGACAGATGCACCGGCAGAAAACAGGTGGAAATCCCAAAAGAGGTATGATAAAATAACAGCGTCGGCACAGGGGAATCTCTGTGCGGGCGCTGTTTTTTTGTGACTGCGACGAGCCAAAGTCCGGGTCTGTCCGAGACCTTGGCGGCCGTTTGTGATCCCGGAATGTGCCTTTTGGAACTTCCGGTGACCATTCTACAGATCAGAGGTGACTAACATGAGCATCAAACATATTTTATTTGACCTGGATGGGACGCTCCTTCCCATGGACCAGGATGAATTTGTAAAGTTTTATATGCCGCTTTTGGCAAAGTCTTATATTGAGGCAGGGGTTCAGGTGGATCCGAAAGAGTTCATCGGAGCAGTCTGGAAAGGCTATGAAGCGATGGTAAAAAATGACGGAAGCCGTACCAACCGGGAGGCGTTCTGGAGTTATACAGAGGCGCTTATGCCCATATCACCGGAGGAGTCAGAGAAACTCGCGCTCCGCTTCTATGACGGAGATTTCAACCAGGCGGTACGCGCAACATCCCCGTCGCCTTTTTCTGATCAGATCGTGAAGGCGGCGAAGAAGAGAGGGCTCCACGCATATCTTGCGACAAACCCGGTATTTCCCAGATGCGCGACAATGAACCGGATCCGCTGGGCAGGGATGGACGCGGAAGATTTTGAACTGATCACTACATATGAAGATCAGTGTTACTGCAAACCGAATGTGGAATATTTCCGGACGATACTGGAAGATCTGAAACTGGATCCTGCGGAGTGCCTGATGGTGGGCAACGATGTGGAGGAGGACCTGGTAATCCGCAAACTGGGAGTGAAGACTTATCTGGTGACGGATACGATGGAGAATAAGAAAGACCTCCCGATCCATACAGAATATATGGGCAGTCTGGAAGAACTTCTGGAATTCATCCGGACCATGCCTTTGGAGTGATCCGGACCTGGAGGAAGCTGTATGGAAATTCGTGTTCTGAAATATTTTCTTGCGGTCGCCCGGGAGGAGAATATATCCAGGGCGGCAGAGAACCTTCATATCACCCAGCCGACGCTGAGCCGTCAGATCTCTCAGCTTGAGGAAGAACTGGGCACAAAACTCTTCGAGAGGGGGAAGCATCTGACTCTGACAGAAGCGGGAGTCATGCTCCGGCGCAGAGCGGAGGAAGTGACGGAGCTTGTGGACAAGATCGAGAACGATTTTGCGGAACCTGCTGAAGTGGGCGGAAAGATATCCGTGGGCGAGGGGGCGTTGAAGTCATCGAAACTCCTTATGCGGGCGATGGAGCGTTTTCGGGAGGATTATCCGAAAGTGCAGTACGAGATATACTGTAATACATCGGATTATATCAAGGAGCGCCTGGACAAAGGGCTGTGCGATTTTGGTCTGCTCCTAGAGCCGATCGACATTGAGAAATACGACTTTATCCGCCTCCCCATGAAGGAGAGGTGGGGACTTTATATGATGAAGGACCATCCGCTCTCACAGAAGGCCTGTATCACAAGGGCGGACCTGGAGGGGATCCCTCTGATGACAGCGAGCAGGCTGTCGGTGCAGAAAGAGATCGCGAACTGGCTGGGAGAGGAACTGGACCATCTGAATATTTTCGCTACATGCAATATCTTTACTAATGCGCAGATTATGGAGGACCAGGGCGACATCTGTTTTATGACGATAGAAGGCGCCATGGACTGTATGGCGGGAGAGAGATTTGTGTTCAGGCCGCTTTATCCGGCACTGGAACTCTCCTCTGTGCTCGTGTGGAAAAAATACCAGCCCTTTTCTGTGGCAGCAGGAAGATTTCTGGAAGAGTTCAGATGTATGCTTCCAGAGTATGAAAGTGCATAAAATACAAGTATTGGACTTGGAAACAGCAGACGGATACAATAGAAGTGCAGTTGGAGAAGAATACTCTTCGGCTGCACTTATTTCTTTGGGAAAACAGCCGCGGCTGCAAGGGTTCTTTCGGGAGGGGCACTTGTGGTGGATACGGCGGAAAGGAGCGGTATGACGATCCGGGAACTGGGGGAAAGATTCTGTCTGCCTGTTGAAAAACTGAAAAAATATGAAGCCTGCGGGTTGATCGCGGGAACGGAAGACGGGGAAGGGGAACGGCAGTACGGCGACGAGGTCCTTGGGAAACTGGGGCTGATCTGTACCCTTACAGAAGCAGGTTTTACCTGTGAAGAGATAAAGCAGTATCTGACATTTCCGGAAGACAGCAGAGGAGCCCGGGAACGGATACTCATGCTGAAAAGACGGCGGGGAGAAATGCTCGATGAGATCCATCGGAGGCAGAAACTGCTGGATAAGATCGATTTTCTGATCTGGAAAAACAAAAAGAAAGAAGAGTAGCGGATTGTTCCTCAAATAATACATGGTACAAGGCGGTTTGTTAAAAAAATCACTAGGCAAAAAATTTTTCACATGGTATCATTAAAGTCAGGGAAAATAAAGGCATCAGAGGGTATGACATCAGGGAAAATGACAATCAATGAGAATCATGGAGGGAAAAATTTTGAGGTACGCAGACGCTAATGTAATCAAGATCAAACATGCGGTTTTGGAGGAAGTGGCACGGCTGGCATTTGACGGAGAACTGGAAGAGCGCAAGGACGAGATCCCGATGAAATTGATCCCGGGACCGACACCGCAGTTCCGCTGCTGTATTTATAAAGAGAGGGAGATCATCAGACAGCGCGTCCGCCTCGCAGAGGGGAAAGCACCGGGGCTCAAAGATGACGGAAACATCATCCAGGTCATCAGCTCGGCATGTGAGGACTGCCCGATCTCCAGCTACACGGTGACTGAAAA
This sequence comes from Candidatus Mediterraneibacter intestinavium, assembly GCA_019119205.1. Taxonomy (GTDB): domain Bacteria; phylum Bacillota; class Clostridia; order Lachnospirales; family Lachnospiraceae; genus Mediterraneibacter; species Mediterraneibacter intestinavium. Next base: position 17,497 of record DWXK01000076.1, on the reverse strand, counting down.
CTGCCAGAACTGTATCGGAAAGGCATGTATCAATGCCTGCAAGTTCGGCGCGATCGAGCCGGGACGCCATCGTTCTCACATCGACGCGTCAAAGTGTAAAGAGTGCGGTAAATGTGCGGAAGCCTGTCCGTACAATGCCATCGCGCATCTGCAGAGACCGTGCAAGTTCAGCTGTCCGGTGGACGCGATCTCCTATGATGAGTATGGTATTTCCGTGATCGATGAAGAAAAATGTATCCGGTGCGGAAAATGTATCCACAGCTGTCCGTTCGGAGCGATCGGTTCCAAGACATGGATCGTGGACGTCATCAAGGCGATCAAGACCGGAAAGCATGTGTATGCGATGCTGGCTCCGGCAACGGAAGGACAGTTCGGACCGGATATCACCATGGCGAGCTGGAGAAAAGCCATGAAAGAACTTGGATTTACAGAGTTCGTGGAAGTCGGGCTGGGCGGAGACCTGACTGCGAAGAGCGAGGCGGAAGAGTGGCGTGAAGCTTATCAGGAAGGCAAGAAGAAGGTCACATCCTGCTGTCCGGGATTTGTAAATATGGTAAGAAAACACTATCCGGAACTGAGCGATGCGGTATCCACTACAGTTTCTCCGATGTGCGGCGTATCCCGTATGATCAAGGCGAAAGATCCGGAGGCTGTAACAGTATTTATCGGACCATGCCTGGCAAAGAAATCAGAGATTGTGGATCAGGCGATCGAGGGCAATGCAGATTACGCTCTGACTTACAGTGAGATCCGTGCAATGATGCGCGCAAAAAATGTGAAGCTGGAGCCTGCGGAAAATACATACCAGGAAGCTTCCGTATTCGGAAAGAGGTTCGGCAATTCCGGCGGTGTTGCGGCAGCAGTGATGCAGAGCCTGAAAGAGTCAGGAAATGATGTTGATATCAAAGTCTGTAAAGCCAACGGTGCGGCAGAGTGTAAGAAAGCACTCCTGCTCATGAAACTCGGCAAGCTTCCGGAGGACTTTATCGAGGGTATGGCATGTGACGGCGGATGTGTCGGCGGACCGAGCTCCTTCAAAGATCAGAAGCTGGCAAAGAAATCCAGAGATGCTCTTATCCAGGAGGCGGATGACAGAGGAATCTACAAGAACCTGAGCAATTACGACGAAGAATCCTTCTCCATGCACAGATAAGAAGCAGATAGCGGGAAGTAATATAGAGCGGACCGGCAAGCGCTGGTGAAATAGGAAAAACAGGAGGCATCAGTTTTGATGTGCTCCTGTTTTCTTTTCCTGCCGGTACTGTGTCGGCGTCCGGCCTTTCTTCTGTCTGAACAGCCGTGAGAAATACAGCGCGTCGTTATACCCCACGGATCTGGCGATATCGCTGACCGGAAGGTCCGTATCCCTGAGAAGGGAGCAGGCACGCCGGATACGGAAGTCCAGGAGATATTCCTGGGGAGATGTGCCCGTGATATCCTTGAACAGCCGGTACAGGTAGGTACGCTCGATGTTTAAGTGGTCTGCGATGACCCGGATGTTGACCTGGTGGGCATAATTGTTCTCGATATAGCGGAGCGCCTCCTCCACATAAGTGATCTTTTTCTCCTTGGGCGGGATGTATTTCCTGGGGAATTTGCTTGCCAGAAGATACAGATATTCATACAGGATGCTGTTCATCATCAGATCACGGTTCTCAGGCAGATTGTATGCCTCGAACATCTTCTCGTGGCAGAGCCGGACGCGGTCGTCTTTTCCGTAGTGGAAATACGGAGTCTCCAGAAGGGAAGTCCTCTTCAGATATTCTTCGATCTTGATCCCCTGAAATCCGATCCAGGTGTAAGTCCAGGGATGATATTTATCCGCTTCGTAGTAGATCAGTGTGTTGGGGCGGATCAGGAAGGCGTCGCCCTCCGAGAGCTGGTAGATGTGCCCGTCTGTTTTGTAGATCCCTTTTCCTTTTAAAATATAGTGGATGAGGTAGCCGCTGCGTACGACGGGACCATAGCTGTGGGAGGCGCAGTGGTTTACTTCACAGACCTGGCAGCCCTTGGGTTCGGGACCACGGTTGTCCCGGGGATCGCACTGGCGGATCCGGCTCACAACGGCTATCTCAATTATATCATCGCCCATGTGATCGCACTGGCGGCAGGATTTCTCTTTGCGCTCCTGCTGGGGATCTTCTTCAACAGGAGAAAACCCGCCGAAGCAGTGAGCGGAAACAGTACTTCAGCAGACAGCAGAGATACAGCAGGGCAGCAGGATCAGATATCCGGAAAAGAGTCAGGAACAGATAATGCAGGAAATGCAGATGCGAAAAAAGCAGAACTCCCGGAGGAGATCGCTGCGTTTGCAGCAGGCGAGTTCATCGGGATCGAGAAAGTAAATGATCCTACTTTTGCACAGAAGATGCTCGGCGACGGCGTTGCCATCGTTCCGGCTGAAGGAAAGATCTACGCGCCTGTGGACTGTACGGTAGAGATGGTGATGGACACGAAACATGCAGTTGGGCTTCGGACGGCAGCAGGAAACGGGATTCTGATCCATGTGGGGATCGACACGGTCAATCTTCAGGGAAAATATTTTGACGTGCATGTCTCAGACGGGCAGAGCCTGAAAAAGGGCGACCTGATCATGGAGTTTGATAAAGACAAGATCATGGCAGAAGGCTATGACACATCAGCATGCCTGATCTTCACAGAACCTGTGGAGGGAAGCCATGTTGACAGAGAAGCGGAGAGAACGGTGAAAACCGGCGACAGGATCGCGGTCATCACAAAATAAGACGGACAGCACATGTCGGAGAAGGTGAAGATGCTGGGAATGGAAGATTACCCGGAGGATATCACCCAGCATGTGCGGGACCCGAAGGTGTGGAAAGAAGACGGGCATTACTATATGGTACTGGGCGCCCGGGCGAGGGCGTGGGATGAGAACGGGAAACGCCGGGATAAAGGCGGGATCCTGATCTATCAGTCTGATGACAGGAAGAACTGGAGGCTGTACCGGGAACTGGTCCCGGAGAAACCCTTCGGATATATGTGGGAATGCCCTGATATCTTTGAACTGGGAAAAGAAAGAGTGCTCTCGTTCTGTCCCCAGGGGCTGGAAACTCAGGAAGAAAAATTCCAGAACATCTATCAGTCCGGATACTCCCTCCCCGGCAGAAGTCAGGATCCGGAGGAGACGTTTCGGGAGTGGGACATGGGATTTGATTTCTATGCGCCCCAGAGTTTTCAGGCGGACGACGGAAGAAGGATCCTGATCGGCTGGGCGGGAATGCCGGATACCACGGAGACGCACAGAAACCTGTCTGTGTCGAACGGATGGCAGCACTGCCTGACCCTTCCCTGCGAACTGGAATATCATGACGGAAAGATCTTCCGCATGCCGGTCAGGGAAATCTACGATCTGGACTGGGAGGAGGCTCCTGTTGAGAATGGAAGGTTCCACTGGGCGGGAAAAGCGTTGAAGCTGGACATGGGCGGGATCTGCGGCGAAAGGACCGTGATCCGGCTCGGGGACAGGGGAAATGGAGTAACGGTCACTGTGGAGGAAAACCGGGTGGAACTTTCCTTCCTGGATGAAAAGGGCGTTCCTTCCCGCTGTGGAGGCGGGCGCGGAAAGCGGATCGGAAGGACGGAAGGTCCGGTGGAGGAACTTCTTGTCCTGATCGACAGTTCTATCATGGAGATATTTGTAAACGGCGGCGAGACTGTATTTACGACACGGCTTTACCTTGAGGCGGAAGAGAGAGTGATCGATGTATCCGGATGTGATGGATATGTATTGGAAATGATTTGATTTTTTTAGGCTTGGAATTTAATATATAGGAATGATATAAATATCCCGGGATACTGCACTGGACATGCGGTATCCCGGGATATTCCGGTTATGCGACTGTTTTTTTAAATTCAGCTTTCTTCGCACTTGGCATAGGAACTGCCAGGTTTCAGGTCCTGGATCCAGTCGATCAGGACGGAGGACACCGTCACGGTGATAAGCGAGAAGAAGATCCTGCGGACGGGTATATAACTCAGCGAAAGCAGAAGCACAGTCAGGTCGGTAAAGAGATAGGCGCGGGACAGCTTCCACCTGGTCAGGTGGGAGATGGTGAGCGCCAGGGCGTCATCTCCGCCGCTGGAACCGCCCTGACGGACGATCAGACCGACTCCGACGCCGACGAACAGCCCTCCTGCCAGAGCAGCGATCAGCGGATAAGCGGACAGATCCGGGAGCATGGGCGGGACCATTTCCCAGAAGTCGTAGAACAGGGAGACGCTCACGGTCGAGATAATGGAGATCCGGATGAAACGTCCGCCCAGATATTTGAAGGCGAGCGCATAACATATGATGTCGAGGATGGGCGTGATGACTGCCGGCTGCAGAGCAGTCCAACGGTCTATGAGAAGCATCATCCCGATCACGCCGCCTTCGGTGATCGCTGTCCTCTGATGTATATTGTGTATGCCGAAAGAACAGATCGCTGCACCCAGGACAATGAAAAAGAATTTTTTCCATGTCAGTCCTTCCAGCATTCTTTCTGTAAGTCTGGTAAACGATTTTCTAAACTTGATAAACATATGATTTCCTCCTCTTTACAGAATATCTTAAACCCTGGTATAATACCAGGGTCAAGAACTGTTTTGCCAGACGAGGGAAGAATCCCGGGCGGGGCGTGAAAAAAAGGAAATGTGATATGAAAGATTATTATAAGATCAATGAGATATCGAAACTGTACGGGATAGGCGTGGACTCCCTGCGGTATTATGAGAAGCTGGGGATCCTGAGACCGCGAAGGGATACCAACGGATACCGGCTGTACGATCTCAAAGATATGTATAAGCTGACTGTGATCCGGGATCTTCGAAAACTGGATTTTTCCATGGCTCAGATCAGAGAGTTCCTTGAGGGGCAGTCCGTGGACAATACCCTGTCCCTTTTGAGGGAAGAGCAGAGTCTGATGGAAGAACAGATCAGAGAGATCACAAGGAGGAAAGGGCTGATCGAGAAGAGGATCTGGTCCCTGAAGGCAGCGGAGAGGGAAAAAGCCGGGGAGATCTTGGTGAAGAGACTTCCGAAAAGGCGCTGTGTGCGCATTGAGCAGTATATCACCAGAGATGAGGAGATGGACTTTGTCATCAGAAAACTGCAGAGGAAGTACGAGGACAGGATCCAGGACCTGGGAACCCAGACGATCGGGGCGTTTTTCGCTATGGATGATATGGAACGGGGGATCGCGAACAGCTATGAGTCGGTATTTTTCGTGATGGAGGATCCGGAGGATGACGCAGGCTTTGTGCTGCCGGAGGGAGACTACGCGTCTCTGTGTTATCGCGGCGGCTATGCCCAGAACGGAGAGCGGGTGCGCGACCTGAAGGAGTATCTTGAGCGGGAAGGGTTCACCCCGGCGGGAACCCCTTTTGAACTGTACCGGATCGACAACCGGGACACTATGCGCGAGGAAGAGTTCCTCACAGAGATCCAGGTCCTTCTGACTTGAAAAAAGCCGTTTTTTTACACTTTTGCAAATGTGTCTAATTTCTGAATTTTATGTGAAAACTCATTGATATGAGTATCTGAATTGGTTATAATTTGTCTGTTATTTTCTAAGAGCAGTCGCAGTAAACTGTGACATGATGAGGCGGGGGACTTTGCTCCAGGTTTATTTATTGTTTCACAGAAAGGAAGACAGACATAAATGCTTCAGATCCAACATATCCGCAAGGAGTATACGACCGGGAAACTGGTCCAGAAGGCGCTTGACGATGTGAGCCTGAACCTCAGGGACAACGAGTTCGTCGCCATTCTGGGTCCAAGCGGATCCGGAAAGACAACGCTTCTGAATATCATCGGAGGTCTGGACCGCTACGACAGCGGAGACCTGATCATCAACGGTATCTCCACAAAACAATATAAGGACAGGGACTGGGATTCCTACCGGAACCATACTATCGGGTTCGTATTCCAGAGCTATAACCTGATCCCCCATCAGACTGTACTGGCGAATGTAGAACTTGCCCTGACGATCTCGGGGATCGATAAGGCGGAGCGCAGGGAACGGGCGGTCAGGGCGCTGGAGGAAGTGGGACTGGGAGAACAGCTCCATAAGAAACCGAACCAGATGTCCGGCGGACAGATGCAGAGGGTGGCGATCGCCAGGGCGCTTGTAAATGACCCGGATATCCTGCTTGCGGACGAACCTACCGGAGCCCTTGACAGTGACACGAGCGTGCAGGTCATGGACCTGCTGCGTGAGGTGGCGAAGGACCGGCTGGTGGTCATGGTCACCCATAACCCGGAACTGGCGGAACAGTATGCGACCCGCATCGTTCGTCTCCGGGACGGAAAGATCCGCGCGGATTCCGACCCGTATATGATAGAAGAAGGGACGCAGGAGCCGCCTCAGCATAAGAACATGGGTAAATCTTCCATGTCTTTCCTGACGGCTCTTTCTTTAAGCTTTAACAATCTGAGGACAAAAAAGGCAAGGACGCTCCTCACCTCCTTTGCAGGATCCATCGGTATCATCGGCATTGCCCTGATCCTGGCACTTTCCACCGGCGTAAATCAGTACATCCAGACCGTTGAGGAGGAGACTCTGTCAGAGTATCCGCTGCAGATCCAGAGTACCGGGTTTGACTTCTCGTCCATGATGTCGGCTGGAAGCGGTGGGAGCGCAGATGAAGAGTCCGGAGATATCCAGGTGATCGATATGCTCTCCAGTATGTTCTCCACGATGGACTCCAACGATCTGGAATCCCTGAAGGAATATTTTGAAAGCGGGGAGAGCGGGATCGATCAGTACACGAACGCAGTCGAGTATTCTTACAATGCTGTACCCCAGATCTATAAACAGGAGGCGGACGGAGATGTGCGGCAGGTGAACCCGGATGAGTCGTTCAGTTCTCTGGGCCTGGGATCATCCGCCGGTTCCAACAGTATGATGTCTTCCATGATGAGTACGGATGTGTTCTATGAGATGCCTGAAAATACACAGCTCTATGAAGGGCAGTATGATGTGAAGGCGGGGCGATGGCCGGAAAACTATAATGAGTGTGTCCTTGTGCTGACGGGGAACGGCGGGATCAGCGATTTCATGCTCTATACCATGGGGCTTCGGGATTCGCTTGAACTGGAGGAGATGATCCAGCAGTTCATCGATGAGGAGGATGTGGATACGCCGGAGGATTTTACAGATTATTCTTACGAGGATATTCTTGGGATCACGTTTAAGCTGGTGAACAGCGCCGACTGTTATGAGTACGACAGCGAATATGAGATCTGGCGGGATAAGACGGATGACAGTGAATATATGAAGAACCTTGTGGAAAACGGAGAGGATATCACGATCGTCGGGATCGTGCAGCCCTCTGAGGACGCGAACGGTCTTCTTCTTAACGCAGGCATCGGATATCCGGCTTCGCTGACAAAACATGTGGCGGAAGAGGCAGAAAAGAGCGAGATCGTTCAGAAACAGCTGGAAAATAAAGAGATCAACGTGTTTACGGGCGAGAAGTTCGGAGAGAGCAGCCAGACAGAGTTTGACACAGATTCGCTGTTCTCTGTGGACGCCGACAAGCTGCAGGAAGCATTTTCCTTTAACTCAGACGGGCTGACAGACGGCCTTGACGGAGCCTTTGACCTGTCGAACCTGACATCGGCGGACGGCGGGACGATGGATCTGTCCGGCATGATCGACCTGAGCGGGATCGAACTGGAGATCCCGGAGATGCCGGCGCTCAGCCTGAGCGATATGATGGAAAGCATCGAGATCACCGCATCTGCGGAGGATGTGAACTCTCTGGTATCCGGTCTTCTGGAGGGATATCAGCAGTACGCGTCAGAGCATCCGGAGGCGGATTACTCGAATCTGGGCCAGGATCTCCTCACCTATCTGCAGACCGAGGAGGCGCGCGGGATCCTCTGCGATAATATCCTGGCGATCATCGAGGCAAACGGAGGGATCACCGTCTCAACGGACCAGATCCAGGCAATGTTTACGGAGATCCTTGCCGGATACCAGCAGTATGCGGTGGAAAACGGATATACAGATCCGGACCTTTTTGACGAGTATCTCCTGGAGTACCTTCAGACTTCCGAAGCCCAGGCGATCCTGACTAGGTGGGGGGATGAACTGTTCCAGGAGAACAGCGATTTCACTATCACAGACGAACAGCTCCAGAAGATGGCATCGGAGATCGCGTCCGGCTATCAGAACTATGCCGTCGCCAACGGGCTTCCCGATCCTTCCAGGATGGGCGAGCATTTTATCAATTACCTGGGGACGGATGACGCGAAGCAGAAGCTTTCCTCCAGGATCACGAGCATGGTGGACACCGGGAATCTGGAAGAACAGATTTCATCCTCCATACAGGGATATGTGGGGAGCATGATGTCCTCCTTCACCGGGGAAGTGGCGCAGAATCTGGAGACCCAGATCACAGCCGCCATGACACAGGTGTTGGAGCAGATCAGCACCGGTCTGGAGGACGCCATGGGAACGGCGATGACACAGCTTGGGCAGAACCTGGAAGATGCCATGAGCATCGATTCCAATATGTTCGCGGCAGCATTCACCATGAACATGGACGGGGAGGAACTCTCAGAGCTTATGATGTCCATGCGTTCCACAGAGAACGCGACCTATGAGAACAACCTGCAGACACTTGGGTATGTGGACTTTGACGTGCCAAGCGGGATCGATATCTATCCTATCGACTTTGAGAGCAAAGAAGAAGTCGTGAACATTCTGGACGGTTACAACAGTCGGATGGAGGCGGAAGGAAAAGACGAGCAGGTGATCACTTACACGGATGTGGTCGGTACGCTCATGTCTTCCGTTACGGATATCATCGACATCATCAGCTATGTGCTGATCGCGTTTGTGGCGATCTCCCTTGTGGTCTCCTCGATCATGATCGGCGTCATCACGTACATCAGCGTGCTGGAGAGAAAGAAGGAGATCGGTATCCTCCGCGCCATCGGGGCGTCGAAGGGAAATATCTCTCAGGTGTTCAATGCGGAGACATTTATCATCGGCCTGTGCGCGGGACTGATCGGCATCGGACTTTCCCTGCTGCTCCTGATACCGGGCAATGCGCTGATCCACCATCTGGCAGGGACCGATGAGGTGAGCGCGGTGCTTCCTGTGGGACCGGCGGTCATCCTGATCCTCCTGAGCGTGGTGCTCACCCTGATCGGAGGGATCATCCCGTCACGGAAAGCGGCGAAGAGCGATCCGGTGACTGCGCTGAGGACGGAGTAAGTTACAGTTCACACCGAACCGCCGCCCGCATGCGCACTGTGATCCGAATAAAGATCATCTTACCTGAATTTAATATACTGATAACAGAATCACCATATTTTTGTGCTACAGTATGACCATTGGCAATGAAAATTCTGAACATTTACCGATGGAGAGTGCAGAAGTATGAGAAAAGAAAGAAGAAAGATCAAACACATCAAGCTGGATCTGGCACGGAGCTATTCCGGGATGGAGGCGAAGGTGGATTCCAGGGCGAAGGAAGTCTTTAAGAGAAAACCGTATTCTGTGGTCCACGCCTGAACCGGTATGGACGCAGGGAGAACGGACGGGGCGTCATCCTGCAGGCTGCATGATAGCAGCGGCAGGATGACGCTTTTCTGTTATAGCGGTGAAAAGTGAAGTGACCGCTTCCGGCGGCGGTGCCAGATCAGATGCGTCTGTAATTCGTGCTAATAAGCGGGTATATTGTGCTAACATTTTTTTGCCTGAAAATGGTAAAATATTAAACGAGATGTGCCTTTTGGGCAGAAGACCGGGGATGTACAGCATTCCTGAGATCACATACAGGAGGTAGTTGCTGCATGGGAAAGAAAGCATCAGAGAATTTTAAAGTTTACCAAAACGAGAACGGGCCGAAGATCAGTACGGTCAGCCGATCCGTGATCGAGGAAGATGGAAAGTATTTTAAGGATATCGACGGATCCGGGAAGGTCTCGGAGGTCAACGACTGGAGGCTCCCGGCACGGAAACGTGCGGAGGCGTACGTAAAGACGCTGTCTGTGAAGGAGAAGATCGCACAGCTCTTTATCTCAGACTGGCGTATGGGAAAATATCCCCACGTTGCAGCAGAGAAGAATGAGGACGGAACGGGCGGTCCTTTTTTTAGGCGCCGGGATTGCCAGGAACCGTGACATGTCCGGCATATGTCTGACCGGACGTCTCCTGAAAGAGAAATTCGCTGCTTGCTAATAACCGGAAATTGGGATAAAATACTATCCGTGAATGATCCGGCTGGACAGATCCTGCAGGAGTCATGCCGTTTATGATAAACAATGACAGAGAAAATGAAAGACGGATTTGAGGTGTTTATATTGAGAGAAGACATGAAGATATTGATAGCAGAAGCATTTATCGACCTGCTGGAAAAAGAAAACATAGATAAGATCACTGTGAAGCGGCTGATCGAAGAGTGCCATATCTCCCGACAGACATTTTACTATCATTTCCGGGATATCATGGATGTGCTTGAGTGGTCCTTCCGCAGATCTGCTCTGGAAGCGGCAGAGCAGAGCCTTCAGGCGGAGAACCATCTTGATGCCCTCCGGGTTTTTGTTGATTTTGTAAAAAGACATAAAAACAAACTGGACAGACTCCTGAATTCAAAAAACTGGATCCAGATCGAGGGAATCCTTGTAGAGTCGGTGGCAATGTATCTGGGGAAAATGGCGCGGAGCAAATTCACGGATCTTGAGATCAGCTATGATGATATGGAAATCATGCTCCAGTTTTATGCCAGCGGAATAGTCGGTGTGTTGATTCATTATAACAGGCAGAACCAGCTGGATGAGGAGAAGATCATCCGGCAGATCGAGAAGATCATCACCGGAAAGATCTATCCCGCCCAGCGCAGCTGATCCCGGAAAATCTGCGGGTCAGCTCCATATAGTGTTTATACAGAATGCCGAATCTGTGGATATATCCTTTCTGCCACGGCTTTGACCTTCCGCAGAAATGGAGCACTGCGGTGTTCTGCATCACCCAGTCCATATCGCAGACACCGGCGCTGCGCAGCAGATAGGTATTATAGTTTCTTGTGTCATAGTTCCAGATGACGTCATCCAGATCTGTCGTCCTCCTTCCGTACAGGGCATTCAGCACATCCTGGTCCGGGAGGAGCAGTTCTTTGCCATGTTCTCTCACATAGTCAAATATTTCTTCGGCATCGATCTCATTTCTTGCCATATCAAGGTCCATCAGAAGAACACCTGAATTATAGTAATCATGGTCTGTCTCCAGCCGGAACTGATTGATGTTATTCGCCAGTTCCGTCATTCCGGTATGGGATGCGGCTGCGAAGAGACAGCCTTTCATATCCATATCCCATAGCGGGCGGAGCGGGTTGATGACAAGGATATCGGGATCCAGATAGATGATGCGGTGCAGGTCTCTGGGGAGGAACTGCGCGGCGAGAAGACGGTAGTACATTTCTTTTGGATACTGCCTGCTGACAGGCGCATCCTGAAAGCTGGTGCCGTCGATCTGTACCGGAAAGAATCCGAATCTGTATCTGCTGCACAGTTCTGTTACGGGAATCAGCGCTTCTTCCGGGATCCTGCTGTGCAGAAGCCAGATGTCCAGCTTTTCATCCGGCTGGTTGAGATAGAGAGATGTCAGCAGCACCTGCAGCCGGGGCAGGTAATTCTGGTCAAGTGTAGTGAGGATCTGTATCCGATCCTTTCCCTGTTTCTGTTCCATGGGGAAAACTCCTTTTCTTATATCATTTATTTTGTCTTGTCAGAGGTTTGTCAGACATTTGTCTGTATCTCCAATATAATCTATGAAGTATATTCCCACCACTTATAATTTTTTCACACTGTCTTTACAAAAATCGGAAACTGTAAAAAAAATTGACAGTTTCCGGTTTTTGTAAAGACAGATCTTAAAAACTGAGAGTCGCAATCCCTTTTTTTATCTGCTATATAAAATGTGTAAGGACCGAAAGACACGGAAAGGAGGACATTTTTTATGAACATCGACAACAGTATATTTGCTGTAAAACTGTATGAGATGGCAGAGCAGTACGGAAAGCTGCAGTGCAGGATCCGTGTCTGCGAGCAGGGTGACAGTGAGAAGATCCGTTCGGAACTTAAGAAAGCGGAAGAAGAGTTTGAAGAAAATACACTGCTCCTTGAAGAAAAAGCAGGGTCCTGCCGGTCTCCGGCTGTAAAAAAGCTGTCGAAGGCACAGTTCGATTACAGACAGAAAGCGCAGGAACTGATCGAGAGACAGCTTGCCCACGATATCCATTCGGAAGACAGCCGTCCGGAAGAAGACGAGTGCGAAGCTGAGTTTTTATATGCAGAATACGCAATGGATTTTGCCACACTGACAATGCAGCAGGCACTGATCTCCGCGCTGACGGCGCTTGAGAACCAGAAAGAAGCGGAACGGGCAAAGACCGGGGAGACGCCCGGCTGACACAGTTAAGAAAATGAAAGATTAAGGAGGATGAAGATATGCAGGAAGTAAAAAAACCGAGAAAACCGTTGATCTATTATTATGTGATCGTTCTCATCATCCTGCTTCTGTTTAATTTCCTGCTCATGCCCTGGATGGCAGAACGGCGGGTACAGGAAGTAGGATATGATGAATTTATCGAGATGACGGAAAATGAAGAGATCGGTCAGGTCCAGATCAATGAAGGGGACAATGAGATCATCTTTACTGACCGGGACGGAGCGCGGATCTATAAGACCGGGATGGTGGAAGACCCGGGGATGACAGAGAGGCTGTATGAATCCGGAGCCAGATTCTCCGGGCAGATCATCGAGCAGGTTTCGCCCATCCTCACATTTCTCCTGACATGGATCCTTCCCGTCGCGATCTTTATCGGGATCGGGCAGTATATGTCGAGAAAGCTGATGAGCCGGGCGAGCGGCGGTCCCGATTCCATGATCTTCGGAATGGGAAAGAGCAATGCGAAGGTCTATGTGAAGTCGTCGGAGGGGATCATGTTCTCCGATGTGGCAGGAGAGGATGAGGCGAAAGAGAACCTGTCCGAGATCGTGGACTACCTCCACAATCCGGGGAAATATAAAGAAGTCGGCGCCTCCATGCCGAAGGGGATCCTTCTCGTCGGACCTCCCGGAACCGGTAAGACCATGCTGGCGAAGGCGGTCGCAGGAGAGGCGAACGTTCCGTTCTTCTCCATGTCAGGATCGGAATTCGTGGAAATGTTCGTAGGTATGGGAGCATCCAAGGTGCGCGATCTGTTTAAGCAGGCAAAAGAGAAGGCTCCATGTATCGTGTTCATCGACGAGATCGACGCCATAGGCCAGAAACGTGACGGCCGCGTGGGCGGCAATGATGAGCGGGAGCAGACACTGAACCAGCTCCTCACAGAGATGGATGGATTTGAGACAAACAACGGAGTTATCATCCTGGCGGCGACGAACCGTCCGGAATCCCTGGACCCGGCACTGACCAGACCGGGACGTTTCGACCGGCGCGTACCGGTGGAACTGCCTGACCTGAAAGGTCGTGAGGAGATCCTCAAAGTCCACGCGAAGAAAGTGAAACTGGATGAGAGCGTTGACTTCAACCGGATCGCAAGGATGGCTTCCGGAGCTTCCGGAGCGGAACTTGCCAACATCGTCAACGAGGCGGCTCTCCGTGCTGTCAGGGAAAACAGGAATATCGTGACCCAGGCAGACCTGGAAGAGAGCATTGAGGTGGTCATCGCAGGTTACCAGAAGAAGAACGCGATCCTGACGGACGAGGAGAAAAAAGTGGTCTCCTATCACGAGATCGGGCACGCTCTTGTCGCTGCGAAGCAGACCAATTCAGCTCCGGTCCAGAAGATCACCATCGTTCCGCGTACGTCCGGAGCCCTGGGCTACACGATGCAGGTGGTGGAACTGGTGAAAAAGCAGCATGAGAAAGCGCTGCAGATCCTGGCGGACAACCGGGAGAAGCTGGATGAGCTCGCCGAGTATCTCTATGATAAAGAGACGATCACAGGGGATGAGTTCATGCAGATCTTAAACTCCTGATCACGGCAGCAGGATACAGACAGTGATACTGCAGTCCCCGGCAGAGAGCGAAGGGACAACTGCACTGCAGACCGCGGCGGGTGATGTGCATTGATATCAGGTGCTGAGCGATGCAGCGTATTCATATAGATGATACAGAAGAAAACAGAAAGGCGGAAATACAAATGGGAAAGACGATCAAAGAGACAATGCAGGAATTTACAGTCAATCAGGCGCTGAAATATCTGGAGGGAAATCCGGAGGAGAATATCCCGAAACTGATGGCGTGGGTGGACCGGCTGATGCCGAAAGACTGGTATGTCAGCCAGAGAAATGCGATCCGCGGAGCGATCGAGAAGAAGGATAACTGGTATCAGCTGATCCTGCGGCTCTATCAGCTGGATCCGGACGTGCGCAGGGCATTCTTCCAGAACTTTATCACGAACGCCAGCCTGAAGGGAAGCGCGACCCAGGAGGAGATGTCAAAGAAGTACAACTGCAATATCCCGTGGGCGATCCTGCTGGACCCGACCACGGCGTGCAACCTGAACTGCACCGGGTGCTGGGCGGCAGAATACGGACATCAGTATAACTTAAGCCTGGAGGATATCGATTCCATCGTGCGCCAGGGGAAAGAACTGGGGACCTATATGTATATCTACACAGGCGGCGAGCCGACGGTGCGCAAAAAAGACGTCTTTAAGATCTGTGAGATGCATCCGGACTGCGAGTTTCTTGCATTCACAAACGGAACCATGATCGATGAGGAGTTCTGCCAGGAGATGCTCCGGGTGAAGAACTTTGTGCCGGCGATCAGCCTGGAAGGATTCGAGCAGGCGAACGACGGACGGCGCGGCAGCGGCGTATACCACAAAGTACGTCATGCCATGAGCCTGATGAAGGAGCATAACCTTCCGTTCGGTATCTCGGTATGCTATACCAGCCAGAACTTCGAGGACGTCAGCAGCGAAGCGTTCTATGACATGATGATCGAGAGCGGGGCTCTCTTTGTATGGTACTTCCACTACATGCCGGTAGGACACGGCGCGGTGACAGATCTGCTCCCGACACCGGAGCAGAGGGAAGAGATGTACCACAGGATCCGTCACTTCCGTGAGACGAAGCCGATCTTTGGAATGGATTTCCAGAATGACGGAGAGTATGTGGGAGGATGTATCGCAGGAGGAAGAAGATATCTGCATATCAACGCGAAGGGCGATGTGGAGCCGTGCGTGTTCATCCACTACTCCAATGTGAACATCCATGACACCTCCCTTCTGGATGCGCTGAGAAGCCCCATCTTCCAGGCTTACCACGATAACCAGCCGTTCAACGACAACCATCTGCGCCCCTGTCCGATGCTGGAGAACCCGGAACGCTTGAGGAAACTGGTGAAAGAGACAGGCGCCGTGAACACGGATTACCAGGATCCGGAGAACGTGGACGATCTGTGCGACAGGTGCGAGCCTTATGCAGAGAACTGGAAACCGACGGCGGAGAAGCTGTGGGATGAGCGAGGAGAATGACAGTTTACATCTAACCAATGAGAATGATATGTCAGCTTGTGCCTCCTTTCCGGACGTAGAAAAATAAAACTACATCTGGAAGGGAGGCGTTTTGCATGGAATGGATACCTCTGCCGATCGGCGTGAAAAATCTGATCGAACATGCGGATCTCTCTGTGCGGCAGGAAATATTCCAAGATAAAGAGCCCGGATGTGACGGCAAAAGAAAAGCTTCTCGGATATCTGTTCGGTCCGATGGGAGCGCTGCTACTGAATGCGGTAATGAACAGTTATATCAATGTATATTATACGGATGTGCTGAAGCTGACGGGCGTGGCGGGCGGTGTCTTTCTGGCGGTGTTTCCGCTGATATCCCGGATCCTGGATGCTGGAGCGAATGTGCTGGTCGGCTTTGCTGTTGACCACACCGGAACCAGACAAGGGAAAGCCAGACCGTATCTTCTGCTGTCCGCTGTGCTCATGCCGGTTACAGGGATACTGATGTTCCTGATCCCGAATGCCGCGTTGGAGATCAGGCTGCTGTGGATCGTGGCGAGCTACAATCTCTTCTTTGGCGTGGCTTCCTCTATCTATACGATGAGCCACAATATGATGATCCCGCTGTCCACGCGTGACCTGAAGCAGCGGGCGGAGCTGTCTGCTCTGTCCAGCATGTCGGGAAATGCGCTGGCAGGAACACTGTCCGGCGTGCTGATCCCTCTGTTGGTGCTTCCGGCGATCGGGATAGACAGAGAAAGCTGGACTGTGATGGCGTGCGTGGTATCGATCCTCGCCCTCCCGCTGACCTTGCTGGAATATTATTATACGCGGGAGCGGGTGACAGAGGAAGACGGAGAAAGCCGGAAGAAGTTCCCATACAGGAAACAGATAAAAGCCTGCATGAGAGAGCCTTACATGGTCCTGATCCTGGCTATCTACATCCTGACCCAGGCGGCGACCCAGGTGAGAAACACCAGTCTTCTTTATTACTGTAACTATATCCTGGGAACCTATAATGACGGGATCACGCCAGCCATCCTGCAGGTGCTGGGAGGGCTTCCGATGGGGATCGGCATGTTCGCGATCGTCCCTCTCACAAGAAAGGTGAAGAAACGGACGCTTTTCCTGATCGGGTCTGCGACGACTGCGGTGGGAAATGCGATCTGCCTGCTGGCGCCGGACGTGATGGGGGTGGTCATAGCCGGACAGCTGATCCGAAGCATAGGGGGGATCCCTTCCACTTTTATATTCATGGCGCTCTTTGCGGATGTGCTGGACTATTTTGAGGCGAAACATGGATTCCGGTGCGACGGCTTCGCAATGTCGCTGTACGGGATGATCACCACAGCTATGGCGGGACTCGGTTCCGGTCTTCTCAATCTTATCCTGTCGGGAACGGGATATATCGCGCCGGTGATGGAGGGCGGTGTGACTGTTGCGGCAGAACAGCCGGCGGCAGTGGTAAACGGGATCTTGGGATGCTTTAACAGCGCAGAGATCATCGGAGGGGCGCTGCTTATTATCCTGTACTATTTCTGTAAAGTAGAATAGACTGTACCCGGACTCGATTTTAGGTTATAATGAGAATGATCTTTTGATGTGAAAGGTAGGTGCCCATATGCCTAAGACAGTCGGTATAGGACTTCAGGATTTCAGAAAGATAAGAGATTTAAATGCTTTTTATATAGATAAGACAAAATTTATTCCAGAGTGGTGGGAATCCAAAGACGAGGTTACTTTGATCACCAGACCGAGAAGGTTCGGGAAAACACTGATGATGAGTACAGTTGATAATTTCTTTTCCGTTGACCATGCAGATGGAACGTTGTTTGAATCACTTGAAGTATGGAACAGGAAGGAATACAGAAAATTACAGGGAACATATCCTGTGATCATGCTGAGTTTCTCTGATATTAAAGAAAATTCCTACCAGGAAGTAAGAAATAAAATATGTGAGAGTATCGTGGATCTGTATAATCACTATGATTTTCTGGCTCAGGGCGACTTGCTTAAC